>NZ_PSWE01000022.1:0-60006 GCF_002932195.1 Rathayibacter sp. AY1C4
CCCCCGTCGACCGCTTCAGCGGCCGCCGGCTGGTCTGAGGGCGGGCCGGCTCCCGGCGGACTCCCGGCTCGGCACACGGACGGGCGGGGGGGTGCGCGAGTCCGCCGGCTCCGCCCCTCCCGGCCGCTGCACCCCGCTCGGCTCCTCCGCCCGCGCCGGCGCCCCCGCTCAGCCGATCGGCTCGAGCCGCACCAGGAACCCGCCCGGCACTCCCGGCTGCAGCTCCTGGTACTCGGACGGCACGCGGTAGGAGCCCTCGCCGACCGCGGTCACGGTGAAGGCGTCGTCCGTGCGCGTCCCCGCGAGGAAGACGGTGTAGACGTCGGTGCCGTCCTCGGCGGTGCGCTTCCCGGCCGCCGCGCCGACCCAGCGGTGCCCGCCCGGATCGGCCGTCGCCGTCTCCCCGAGGGTCGCGTCGATCGCGGCCGGGTCGACGTTCACGGCGCGGATCCCGTCCTGGCACTCGCGCCAGACGCCCGTGAATCCGGGGTCGGGGTCGGAGTAGCAGAACATCATCGAACCGTCGGGCGCGACGTGCAGGTCGCCGTAGCCGCCGACCACCGGCCCGGAGACGGGGGCGGCCGTGGGCCCGGTCGTCGGCTCGGGGTCGGCCGGCGCGGTGCACCCGGCGAGCGCGAGGACGAGCACCGCCACCGCTCCCGCTCGCCACCTCATGTGCGCAACCTACTGGAGCCGCGCCCCCGCCCGTCCGTGTGCCGAGCCGGGAGTCCGCCGGGAGCCGGCCCGCCCTCAGACCAGCCGGCGGCCGCTGAAGCGGTCGACGGGGGCGTCGTGCCGCATCGCCCGCTCGTACATCCGCCGGAACGGCTCGGTGAGCACGCCGTTCGTCCGGTCCAGCGAGTCCTGCCAGGCCACGATCTCCCCCAGCTGCGCGGCGAGATCCGCGCGGAGGGCCGCCTCGTCGACGGCGGTCGAGACGCCCTTCGAGACGACGACCCGGCCCGCGACGATCACGGTGTCGATCGACGAGCCGTTCTCGGAGTAGACGAGCTGGTTCTCGAGCCGCTGGCGCGGGGTGAAGTTCAGCGTCTCGAGGTCGTAGACGACGAGGTCGGCCTGCTTGCCGACCTCGATGCTGCCGGTGACGTCGTCGAGCACGGCGCTGCGCGCGCCTCCGATCGTGCCGGCCGTGAGCACCTCGGACACGGTCGGCCAGGTGGCGATGTCCGGATCCGTGACCTTGTGCAGGAGCGCCGCGGCCTTCACGACGTCGAGCATGCGCGGAGAGTCGCTGCTCGAGCAGCCGTCGGTGCCGAGGCCGAGGTTCACGCCCGCGTCGTGCAGCGCGCGCCACGGGGCGATGCCCGAGCCGAGCTTGAGGTTCGAGATCGGGTTGTGCGAGACGGACGTGCCGGCGGCGGCGATCCGCTCCATGTCGGAGTCGGTGAGCCAGATCCCGTGGGCGAAGGTCGTGTTCGGCGAGAGCGCGCCGATCCGCTCCATGTACTCGACCAGGGTCGAGCCGTAGGACAGCTCCCCGGTCACCAGCTGCGTCTTCGTCTCGAGGACGTGGATGTGGCACTCCGCCCCGTGCTCGAGCGCCAGCTCGGTCGCCCCCACGAGCAGCTCGGGCCCGCAGCGCTGAGGAGCGGACGGGGCGACCATGTAGCGCAGCCGCCCGCCTCCCCTCCCGTGCTGGGTCGCGAACGCCTCGCGGCTGAAGGCGAGGTAGCCCTCGGTCGTCGGGCGCGACGCCGACCGCGCCTGGTCGAGGATCTCCGCGGGCACGTACTCCTCGAGGAACGGCATCGTCTCGTGGAAGGGCCTGCTGATCACGTGGCCCGAGATGTTGGCGCGGACTCCGATCTCGTCGTACGCGTCGAAGACCGCGGCGAGCTGCTCCGCGTCCTGGTCCGGGTTCTCGAGCACGTCGTCGACCAGGGTCGTGACCCCGGCCTTCAGCGACTCGAGGGCGAAGAGCGACGAGCGCAGCCGCACCAGATCCGGAGCGACGCGGCTGTTCCCGAGGATCGGGTACGACAGCAGCATCCACAGCTCGAGCGGCAGGTTGTCGTAGCGGCCCTTGTAGAGGTACTCCCACGAGTGGGTGTGGGCGTTGACGAAGCCGGGGACGACCAGGCGGTCGCGCCCGTCGATCACCTCGTCGCCCGGCTCGGGAACGAGGCCCGGGCCGATCGCGACGATCAGCTCGTCGACGATGCGGATGCTCGCCGTGATCGGGACGGCGCCCGAGACCGGGTCCATGGTGATCACGGCGGCGTCGGAGAGGAAGAGGGGCATGGCGGTTCCGTTCGTGGTGCGGGGTGGGACGGAGCGGGCCGGCTCGCGAGGGGGTCGGCCCGCGGAGGGGCTCGGGCTCAGCCGCGGACGGGCTCGGGCTCCGCGGCGACAGGCCCGGCCGACTCCCGGCGCTCGACCCAGGCGGGAGCGTCCCGGCCGAGCAGGAGGTAGGCGATGCCGGCCGAGACTCCGCCCGCGAGCCACGAGACGTCGACGCCTCCGAGGGCGGTCGCGGCCGGACCCTGCAGGGCGGGCACCGAGCCGTTCATGAACAGCCAGGTCAGGGTCGCGCCGATCGCGAAGGAGAGCAGCGCCCGCCAGCGGACGTCCGGCAGCAACGGCGAGCCGACGGGGGCGAACAGGTGCCCGAAGGAGCGGACGCGCGGCTCGAACACCGTGTAGTGCACCAGCACGATCGCACCCCAGGGGGCGACCCAGCCGACGAGGCCGACCAGCCACGCGTCGAGCGTGGTGGCGAGGTCGTCCTGGAAGACGAAGAACACCGCAGCCGCGAAGGCCAGCACGCCGACGATGAGGCTGAGCGCGCGGCGCCCGAGCCGGATGTCGAGGGCCTGGGTCGCCATGCCGAACGAGTAGATGTTCAGGACGTTGGTCGCGATCGGGCCGTGCACCACCAGGAGCAGCACGGGGATCGCGAGGACGCCGAAGTTCTCGACGATCAGCTCCCCGGGATCCACGGATCCGTTCTTCGTCGCGAGGGTCGCGCCGAGGACGCCGAGCCAGACCACCGGGATGAACTGGCCGAGGACGCTGGCGAGGTAGAGCCCCCGCTTCGAGGAGCGGGGCCCGACGAAGCGGGAGTAGTCGCCGGCGTAGGCGAGCCAGGTGAGGCCCCAGCCGATGCCGATGGCGGTCATCACGATGGACATGGCCGCGATGCGGTCGCCTCCGGTGAGCGCGCCCTCCGCGGGGCCGGCGTAGGACCAGTCGATGTCGAGGAAGAACCAGGCGACGACCGACATGATCGCCAGCACCAGGAGGGTCGGCGGGACGGTCCAGCGCTCGAAGGCGGCGATCGCGCGGTAGCCGAGGAAGGAGATCGCGACCTGCACCGCCATGATCACCGCCGCCACCGCGATCTTCCAGCCGACGTTCGCCTGCTCCGGGTCGACGACGCCGACGGAGCCGAGGAGCGCGATGACGAGGTCGAGGACGATCCAGGTGTTGATGGCGCACCAGCCGATCACGACCACGGCCTGGATGGCGGCCGGGACGTAGTTGCCGCGCCGGCCGAAGATCGCCCGTCCCACGAGCATCCCGGTCGCCCCCGTCCGCTGGCCGAGGAGGACGAAGAAGCCGAACACCGCCATCCCGACGACGTTGCCGAGCACGAGGACGGTGACGGTGTCCGCCAGGCCGAGGCCCATGTTCACGCCGAGGGCGCCGAGCACCCAGTTGATGGGGGCGATGTTGGCGCCGGCCCAGATCCAGAACTGCCCGTCGAGCCGGGCGGTGCGTCGGGAGTCGGGCAGGGGACTCAGCGCGTCCTCGGCGTCGGCGGTGCCGTGCAGGGTGTCGGTGCTCATGGCGGATCCTCTCGGGGAGGGAGATGAAGGGGAGGGCGGGGCGCCCGGTGAGGCTCCACTCTCGTGCGGACCCGTTTCGGGCGGCGCGTCCGCGTGTAAATTCGCCGTGACGCGAGAGGACGTTCTGTATGGCCTACCTGCTGTCGGACGCGATGCGGGATCCGCGCCTCGCCGCCATGCTCCCGGTGGTGGCCGCCGGGCACGCGGCCGCCGAGCGCGCCGTGATCCGCTGGGCCCACACGAGCGAGCAGCTCGACATCGCGCCCCTCCTCCTCGGAGGCGAGCTGCTCCTGATGGAGGGCGCGCTCCTCTCGACCGACCAGGACCCGGCGGAGTGCCGCGAGTACGTGCGGTCTTTGGTGGACGCGGGAGTCGGCGCCCTCGCTCTCGAGCTCTCGCCGCGCCTGCCCGCGGTGCCGCCGCCGATCGTCGCGGCGGCCGACGAGCTCGGCCTCCCCGTGCTCGCCCTGCCCCGGCGCGTCCCCTTCGTGCAGGTCTGCGAGAGCATCAACACCCACCTCACCGAGCAGAAGTTCCGGAGCATCCGTCTGGCGGACAGAGTGTCCGGTCTTCTGGCCGACGCGGCCTCCGGGGACGCCGGCGTCGACGAGCTCCTGCAGGTCGTCGCCTCCGCGACGGGCGCCTCCGCCTCGCTCGTCTCGCTCACGGGCGACGAGATCGCCCGCGCCTCGCCCGGGCCGGGCGTCGACACGGAGCCGACGGCCGGGACGTTCTCGAACGTGCTGCACGCGGGCGACTCCCTCCTGGGCACCCTGCATCTGCGGGCCCACGCCGACGCCGACCTCCACGCCGTCGCCGTCGCGCTCGACCGGGCGCCGGACGTCCTCGCGATCGCCGTGCTCCGGCACCGCCCGCCGTCGGTCACCGAGCGGCTGACCGCCCAGCTCTTCGCGATCGCATCTGTCGAGCGCGCGGACCCGGCGGCCGACCTCCAGATCGACGCCTTCCTCGGCCGCCTCGGCGCCGGCTCCCGGGAGCGCTACCTCGGCGTCCGGGCCGACACCGGTCACGACGACCGGCGGCTCCGCGCTCTGCTCCGCCTCCTGACGGGCGCAGGAGCGGATCCCGGCCCGGTGCTCTGCGTGGTCGGCTCCGAGCTGCTGGCGCTGCTGCCGTTCGCCACCGCCGCCGCGATGGAGGAGGGCCGCGCGGAGCTGCTGCGCCTCGGCGCCGCCCTCGACTCGGACGCTCTGCTCTGCGTCGGCAGCGGGCTCGGCGGGCAGGAGCGGGTGCCCCGGGAGCTGGCGGAGGTGCGCGGCGCGCGCGAGTGGGCGCCCGCAGGCGGAGTCGTCGACTCGCGCCAGTACCGCCTGGAGCGGTTCGCGAGCTCTCTGCAGGACGATCCGGAGGCGGACGACCTCGTCGAGGAGGTGCTCGGGCCCCTGCGCGCCCAGCGCGGCGAGCTGCTCGCCACCCTCGAGGCCTTCGCGTCGCTGTGGGGGAGCAAGACGGCGACGGCGGCCGCGCTCGGCATCGGCCGGCAGACCCTCTACGACCGGCTCGCGCGGATCGAGGAGCTGATCGGCCCGCTCGACTCGTCGCCGGCCCGCGCCCGGGTCGTCATGACCGCCGTCTTCCTGCACCGGGCGCGAGCGGCGCTGCCGGCGGGCTCGCCGCCGGTCGGGCGGACGTTCCCGCCTCCCGCCGAACGCTGACGCGGCCGGACGGGATCGAACGGCTCAGGCGGGCAGCAGCTCCGCGACGAGTGACTGCACGCGGGCCCTGATGTCGTCGCGGATCGAGCGGACCTCCTCGAGCGGTCGGCCCTTCGGGTCGGCGAGGTCCCAGTCCTCGTAGCGCTTGCCCGGGAAGACGGGGCAGACGTCGCCGCAGCCCATCGTGATCACGACGTCGGAGGCCTGGACCTGCTCGGTGGTCATCAGCTGCGGGACGGCCTGCGAGATGTCGATGCCCTCCTCCGCCATCGCCTCGATCGCGATCGGGTTGATGCTGTCGCCAGGCTCGGAGCCGCCGGAGCGGACCTCGACGGCGCCGCCGGAGAGGGCGCGGAGGTAGCCGGCGGCCATCTGCGAGCGGCCGGCGTTGTGGATGCAGACGAAGAGGACGGTGGGGGCGGCCATCGGGGCTCCTGGTGTCGAGGGGCGGTGCTCGGAGGAGCACGGGGCGAGGGTAACGCGCCCGGGCGAACGGCTCGCGCGCCTGCGGAGCCGGAGGAGACTCCGACGGCCGGGTCGGGAATATACCCCCCGGGGGTATGTTGCACTCCCCTGGACCGAACCGGAGGAGACACCATGACCGACCACGCCCACCACCACCCGACCACCTGGCGCGTCGCCGCCCTCGCGACCCTGCACTGCCTGACCGGCTGCGCGATCGGCGAGGTCCTCGGCATGGTGATCGGCTCCGCCCTGGGGCTGCCCGCCCTGGCGACGGTCGCCCTCTCGATCGTCCTCGCCTTCGTGTTCGGCTACGCGCTCACGCTGCGGGGCGTGCTCCGCTCCGGAGTGACATGGCGCGCCGCCGTCGGCATCGCGCTGGCGGCCGACACCGTCTCGATCGCCGTGATGGAGGTCGTCGACAACACGGTGGTGCTCGCGATCCCCGGAGCGATGGACGCGGGCCTCTCGTCCGGCCTCTTCTGGGGCTCGCTCGCCGGCGCCCTGGCCCTGGCCTTCGTCGTCACGACCCCGGTGAACCGCCTGCTCATCTCCCGCGGCCGCGGCCACGCGGTCATCCACGGCCTGCACGGCTGAGCCGCGCGGGCCTCGACAGGGCGCCTGCGGCGGCTGCTCGACCAGCAGGAGGCGCCTGCTGATCGAGCAGCGGGCGCCGCGTAGATCCCGCCGGGCGTCAGCCCTGCAGGCGGCGGTAGTGGCGGTTGCGGACCGAGAGAATCGCGCCTCCGATCACCGCCGCGAGGAACGAGCCGGCCAGGACGCCGACCTTCACGTGGTCGTCGGACTCGCTGCCCGCGCCGAACGAGAGCTCGCCGACGAGCAGCGACACCGTGAATCCGATGCCGGCCACGAACGCCATGCCGATCACGTCCACCCAGCGCAGCGACGGATCCAGGCCGATGCCGCGGAAGCGGGTCAGGAGGAAGGTGCTCCCGGCGATGCCGAGCGGCTTGCCGAGCACGAGGCCCGCGATGATGCCCACGGCGATCGAGTCCTGGAACGAGTCGACCAGGCCCGCGACTCCGCCGACCGTCACTCCGGCCGAGAAGAACGCGAAGACCGGCACCGCGACCGCGGTCGAGAGGACGCTCCAGCGGTCGGCGAAGTGGGCGGCGAGACCGTCGTAGACCGGGCGCCCCTCCGCATCCGACCCCACCTGCACCCGGGCGCGCTTCGTCGCGACGACCGGCACGGTGAAGCCGAGCAGCACGCCCGCGACCGTGGCGTGGATGCCCGAGGCGTGCACGAGCGCCCACGTCGCCACTCCGAGCGGGATCAGCACCCACCAGGCGCGCACGCCGCGCTGCACGCAGACCGCGAAGACCGCCAGCGGCACCAGCGCGAGCAGGAGCATCAGCACGTCGATGCCGGCGGTGTAGAAGACGGCGATGATCGTGATCGCGATGAGGTCGTCCACCACGGCGAGCGTGAGGAGGAACGTCCGCAGCGCCGGCGGGAGGAAGCGGCCGACCACGGCGATCACCGCGACGGCGAAGGCGATGTCGGTGGCGGCGGGGATCGCCCAGCCGTCCAGCGCGGCTCCTCCGCGGGGCAGGTTCACCGCGGTGAAGATCAGGGCGGGGACGGCCACGCCGCCGACGGCCGCGACGATCGGCACGAGCGCCGTCTTGGGGTCGCGGAGCTTGCCGGCGACGAACTCCTCCTTGAGCTCGAGCCCGACGACGAAGAAGAAGATCGCGAGCAGGCCGTCGGCCGCCCACGACCCGACGCTCAGCTCGAGGTGCAGGGCCTCGGGGCCGAAGCGGAAGTCGCGGACCGCGGTGTAGAGCGCGGACGCGGGGCTGTTGGCGACGATCAGGGCGAGGAGGGTCGCGGTGAGCAGGAACGCTCCGCCGACCGTGTCCTTCTGGAGGGTCTGGCGGAGTCCCCGCCAGATCGAGTGGGGGGCCTGATCGGCGGGCAGGGGCTGGTGCGGCATGAGGGGTTCCGTCCGGAGGGGTGGGTGAGCGCGGGGACGCGGCCGCGGACTCCGGAGGAGGGGCGGTCGCGGGTCAGCCGCGCGGCGGCGGGCAGCCGGCGATCTCGCCGTGCGCGTTCGTCCCCCACGAGCTGAGCCATCCGTTCGTGCCCGAGGCGCGCTTGGTCAGCAGCTGCCGGGTCGGGTACGCCGCGGCGGCGCGCGCGCGGGCGCGGCTCAGCGGAGGGAGGGTCAGGGGCACCGGACCAGGGTACCGGTGGCACCCGCGAGGGGGCCGGGTGTGCGCGAGCGCTCGGAGGAGGAGCCACCTCTCCCGCAGCCGAGCCACCTCGCCCCCTCCGCTCAGGGGACCTCGTGCCCCGGGCCCGACTGCCCGCCGAGCAGCGGGCGCAGCGCGGTCGCGACGGCGTCGGCGCGCTCCTCGCCGCCGAACCACGCGTTGCCGGCCCGCACGAGCGGGTAGGCGGCCGCGAGGAGGTCGCGCCCCGCCGGGGTCAGGGCGATCCGGGAGTGACGGCCGCGGCCGCGCTCGGCGCCCCGGTCGAGCAGGCCCCGCTCCGCCAGCCCGGCGACCAGGGCGGTCATGCTCTGCGGGCGGACGCCGACGGCGCGGGCGAGGTCGGCCTGCGTCAGCCCGTCGGCCGCCGAGAGCTGTGCCAGCACGCCGAACTCGACCGGGCTGAGCCCGACCGGCGCGAGCGCGTCGCCGACCCGCCTCGCCAGGTCGCGGGCGGCGCGGATGACCGTCCAGGCGGCGATCGCGTCGACGTCGTCGCGGGTCAGGGAGAACTCCGAGGACATGGACCGAGCGTAGCGGCGTAGTCTTCGAGTATCAGTTAGTTGATACCTAGGAGGAATCATGAGCGATGTGATCGCGATCACCGGAGTCACCGGCGACGTCGGCGGCAAGACCTTCGAGCGGCTCGTGGCGGCCGGCGCGCCCGTCCGCGCGATCGTCCGCCGGCCCGAGCAGGCGGCGGCCCTCGCGGCCCGCGGCCTCGACGCACGGATCGCCGACCTCGGCGACGGGGCCGCGCTGACCGCCGCCCTCCGGGGCGCCGACCAGCTCTTCCTGGTCACCGCCGCCACCCCGCGCCAGGCCGAGCACGGCGCCACCGCCGTCCGCGCCGCCCAGGAGGCGGGCGTCCGCGCGCTCGTGCAGCTCTCCGGCGGCGACGCGGCCGAGCACTCGCCGCTCCCCTGGGGCCGCGCGATCTGGCGGACCGACGAGCGCGTGCGCGCCTCCGGGCTGCCCGCGACGATCCTCCACGCCTCGGGCTTCCTGACGAACCTCGAGCCCTCGGCGCCCGCGATCTCGCGCGGTCTGCTCCCGCAGACGATAGGGCGCGGCGTCATCCCGTGGATCGACACCGCCGACATCGCCCGGGTCGCCGCGCACGTCCTCGAGGCGGGAGGGCACACCGGCGCCGAGCCCGTCCTCACCGGACCGGCCCTGCTCGACGGGCCCGGCGCCGCCCGCGAGCTGACCGCGGGCCTGGGGCGGCGCGTCCGCTACCTGCACCTGCCCAGCCGCGTGTTCGCCGGAGTCCTGCGCCTCACCGGCATGTCCGCGTGGCAGGCGGAGGGGCTCCGCCGGCAGTTCGGAGTCGTCGCCCGCCGCGGCCTGGACGGCGTCGACGTGCTCACCGACGAGGTCGAGCGGATCACGGGGACGCCGGCCCGCTCGACGGCCGACTGGGCGCGGTCCCGCCGCTCCGTGCTCCTCGGGCGGGAGTAGCCGCGACCCCTGCACGCTCCACTCGGCACCGGTACCCCTACCCGCGGATCCGCCGCAGGCGCATCGTGGAGCCATGAAGCAGATCAAGTACGCCGGCGCGACCTTCCAGGTGGGGGACGCGGTCGCCGACGCACTCGTCTCCTACGCCTCCGGGCTCGCCGCCCACGGCCGCACCGACAGTGTCGAGCTCCCCGTGCTCGGCGGCGACGGCCACGCGACGGTCGTGACGCTGCTGCTCAACTCCGCGACGAGCCTCTTCGTCTCCGGCGCCGCAGGCCTCCTGCCCGGGCTCGACGAGAAGGCCGTCGCCGCCGACCTCCGCCAGCGGACCCAGTGGCTGGACGCGGTCCCGGCGGTCACCGCCGTGGAGCCGAGCGCTCCGGAGGACCTGATCTGGCTCGAGTTCCCGGAGGTCGCGGCCCTGATGGACCCCGAAGCCGGCGCCCACTCCCCCGCGACGCTCCACCTCGTCGAGCACTCGCCGCGGCGCGACTCCCTCGTCTTCACCGTCGTCTACGTCAGCACCCTCGACCGCGACCTGGGCTCGGGGGAGATCCGCCGGCTGCTCGAGACGAGCCGCCGCAACAACGTCGAGCACGGAGTCTCGGGGATGCTCGTCTTCCGCGGCCGCCGCGTGATGCAGCTGCTCGAGGGCGAGGAGTCGGACGTGCGCTCGCTCTACGCGCGGATCCTCGCCGACCCGCGGCACGAGGGAGTGGTCACCGTCTGGACCAGCGTGCACGAGCAGCGCCGCTTCCCGGACTGGTCGATGGGCTTCGACGAGCTCGACCTGCCCGTCGAGCGGCCCGCCTCCTGGCCCGAGCCGGACCTCCCCGAGCAGTCGATCGACGCCGTGGCGGACGACTACCTCCGCCGCCGGTCGGAGGCGCTGCGGAGCGCGCTGGTGAGCAGCGACCCCCTCGTCGCGAGCCTCGCCGTCATCCTGCACGGGCACCGCCCCGAGCGCGTCCTCGAGGGCGGCGCCGGAGTGCGGCTCCGCTGCGCCGAGTGCCGCGCCTTCGACGCCCACGACGGGTACGACTCCTACCCCTGCGCGACCGCGAGGACCGCGATCCAGGCGCTCGAGGCGGCCTGACGCGAGCCGGGCGGCCGTGCGGGATCACCGTCCCGGGGCGCTCCGAGCGCACCCCCCTTCCGCGGGTCTGCGCAAGCCCGTCCGCTCGCCTCGGCGCGCGCCTAGGGTGAGGCCATGACCGATCCCGGCGCGGCCCGCCACGACGTCCTCATCATCGGCGGCGGCAACGCCGGACTCTCGACCGCGGGACGGCTGCGGCGCTCCGGAGTGGACGACGTCGCGGTGATCGAGCCCCGGTCGACCCACGTCTACCAGCCGATGCTCTCCCACGTCGCGGGCGGCACAGCACCCGCCTCCGCGGCGACCCGGCCCCAGGGCTCGGTGACGCCGAAGGGGGTCGTCTGGATCCAGGACCGCGTCGAGACGCTCGACCCGGTCGCGCACACGGTCACCCTCCTCTCCGGCCGCACCGTCGGCTACGGGCAGCTCGTCGTCTGCCCCGGGATCCAGAAGGACTGGGCCGCGGTCCCCGGGCTCCAGGAGGCGATGGACTCGCCGTTCGGAGTGTCCAACTACGAGTACGAGTACGCCCGCAAGGCGTCGCAGGTGCTCCGCGAGGTCCGCTCCGGCACCGTCGTCTTCACGCAGCCCGGCGGCCCCGGCACCTGCTCCGGCGCCTCGCAGAAGCCGATGTACCTCGCCTGCGACTACTGGCGCGCGACCGGCGTCCTCGACCGCATCCGCGTCGTGCTCGTCGTGCCGACCCCCACCCTGTTCGGGATGCCGCTGATCGACTCCGAGCTCGAGCGGAAGGTGGCGGAGTACGGGATCGAGGTCCGCTACGGCCGCGAGCTGGTCGAGGTCGACGCGGCCGAGCGGAGGGTCGTCCTCGCCGTCGACGAGCGCGCGACCGCCCTCCCCGGCCCCGACCGCGCGCGGCGCTCGACCGACGGCCCGCGCGAGACGCTGTCGTACGACGTGCTGCACGCCGTGCCCCCGCAGTCGGCCCCCGACTGGCTGGCCGGCACCGGACTGGCCGCCGAGGGCGACGAGGGCGGCTTCGTCGAGGTCGACCCGCTGACCCTGCGGCACCCGCGGTTCCCCGACGTGTGGGCGCTCGGCGACGCGGCGGCCACGGTCAACTCGAAGTCCGGAGGAGCACTGCGCCAGCAGACCACCACTCTCGCAAAGAACCTCGTCGCCGCGCAGAAGGGGCGCCCGCTCCCCCGCGTCTACAACGGCTACTCCGTCTGCCCCTTCGTGGTCTCGCGGTCGAGCGTGGTGTTCGCCGAGTTCGACGACCGCTACCGCCCGAAGCCGACCGTCCCCTTCTGGACGGGCCTGGCGAAGGAGCGGCGCCTCACCTACCTCGCCGACCGCCGCGTCCTGCCGTGGGTGTACTGGAATCTGATCCTGCAGGGACGGGCCTGAGCGTCCTCTTCCGGACATGTCCGGAAGAGGCGCTTGCCGCTGCCGGAGGCGCTCCCGAGACTGAGGGGTCGGCACCACCGTCCGACGTGCCCCCTCGTCTCCTGGAGGACCCGATGCGGCCCAGCCCGACTCCCGACCGCTCCGGCACCGCGCGATGACGACCGCGCAGGACTGGGGGCCCTCGACCGACGCGGACTCCGCCGGCGGTCCGCCCGCGTCGCGGAGGCAGCGCGTGCGCGCCTGGATGCGCGGCGGCTCCTTCGGGCCGACCGGCCTCACCCGGCGCGGCTGCCTCCTGGTGCTGGCGTCGGTGCTCGTGGTGGCGGTGCCGGTCGTCGCGCTGACGCTCGCGCACGTCGACCCGCACGCGTCGCTGAAGGTCTGGATCCTGGCGATCACGCTGATCGCGCTGGTCGGAGCGCTGCTCCGGGTCGTCGCCGACGCCGGTCCGGACCCGCAGGCCGACCTCGACCGCGCGGGCAAGGCGGTCGGAGCAGTGGCCGCGGCCTACACGGCGCTGGCCGTGATCATCGACTGGGGGATGCTGCACCTCTGAGGCGCGGTCAGCGGGCCTCGTCGCGCGGGTCGTCCGTGCCGTCGGGAGCGCTGCCGATCACGTCCGGTGTGCCGCCGGTGCCGCCCTGCGCGCTCCCGGTCCCGCCCTGCGCCGCTCGCTCGTCCTCGCGCCGGCTGAGCCAGCCCGGGCCCTCGCGCCGCAGCCGCTCCGCCTCCGGACTCGGGACGGGCGGCGCCGCCGGCCGCCGCAGGAGCCGCACCTGCCGGACCGCGCCGAGCACCACTCCGGCGCCGAACAGCGGCAGGCCGAGCAGGAGCACCAGCCACAGCGGCGCGTGCCGGCGTCCGCCGCCGACGACCGCGCCGAGATCCCAGCCCGCGTCCGCCGCCAGCCAGAGCATCCCCGCCACGAAGACGGCGCTCACCAGCGAGAGCGCCCAGGGCTGCGCGAGGAGGAGCGCCTGCGCGCGCTCCGTGCGGAAACCCTTCGCCATGCGCCGATCCTAGGCGGGCGTCAGCCGGCGAGGATCCGGTCGACCAGCCCCTGCGCGTCGCCCTCCGCGGGAACGATCTGCACGGTGTCGCCCTCGATCGGCTGCATGACGGAGAGCGCCGACTCGACCCGGTCGCCCACGCGGAGGAGGAGCCGGGCGTCGGCCCCCTCGTCGATGGCCGCCTGCGAGCCGCGGCGCAGGAGGGCGGCGCCCGCCTCGTCGAACCGGACGTCGACGACTCCCGTGCTCGGATCGGCCTCGACCGCGGCGACGCCCGCGCGGGTGAAGTCCTCGGGATCGACGAGGACGTCCTGCCCGCCGACCGGGACGCACTGCGGATCGGAGCCGGGCTCGCAGAGCGCCGAGACGGCGACCCCGAGGCCGCCGACGGGCTCCGGAGTGGCGGACGGGGACGCCGCGGGCGACGACCCGGCGGAGCAGCCGGTCAGGGCGAGCAGGAGGAGCGCGGCGGCTCCGGGGGCGGTGCGGCGGATCACGGGGTCTCCTCGGGTCGCGTCGGAGCGCGCCACGATACCGAGGCTCCGGCGCTGCGGCCACTCGGCGGCACGGCTCGGGCGGAGCGGCTGCGGCGGGCGGCGGCGGACCGGAGGAACCCGGCCGGATCCCCGGGCTGGTCGCTCGGGGCCGGACCCCGCTCGATCCCTCCGCACGGGGCCGGTCGGAGCCCGGCCTCCCGGAGCCCGCCCCTCAGAGGCGGACGACCAGCTTCACCGCCGACACACCCTCGTGCAGCCGGTCGAGGGCGGGCTGCAGCGCGGCGAGCCCCTCACCCACCACCTCGGGCGCCGGGGCGCAGACGTGACGGCCCTCGGCGAGCGCCGCCGGCAGGTGGTCGCGCCACAGCATCGGCCCCACCTCGTTCGTCATCAGCGAGCCGCCCCAGACGAAGCGGGCGCGGATGCCGCGGCGCCGGGCCGCGATCTGCAGCGCCGCGGTGCCGCCGACCACGCGCAGCATCGTCCGCACGAAGGCGGCGCTGACACCGCGCCGGCGCGGGAGCGAGCCGAACGAGACGGAGGGGCTGGCCAGGGCGACGCGTCGCGCTCCGGTGCCCGCGGCCACCGCCACCGACGGGGCACCGGAGCCCGTCCCGATCGCGAGCACCCCCGCGACCTCGTGGCCCGCGAGCGCCGCCACCAGGTCGGCGACGACGGTGGGGCTGCGGTAGTCGAGCACGATCTCGGCGCCCAGCTCGCGCATCCGCTCGTGGTTGCGGGGCGACGCGGTCGTCGCGACGCGGTGCCCGGAGGCGACGGCGAGCTGGATCGCGTTGCTCCCCACGCTCGTCGTCCCGCCCCAGACCACGACCGTCCTGCCCGTCGGGCGGACCGGGACGCTCGGGTGCGGCAGGGCGAGGTGGTCCCGCTGGAACAGCGCCGTCGCCGCCGTCGAGACCGCGAGCGGCAGCACCGCCGCCTCCTCGAAGCCCAGCCGGTCGGGGATCGGCGCCGCCAGGTCCTCGCGCACGACCGTGTACTCCTGGAAGGCGCCCTCGTCGCGGTTCCGCCGCCCGCGCTCCATCCCGACCGCGTACGCGACGGCCCGGTCGCCGACGGCGAAGCGCGTCACTCCAGGGCCGACCGCCTCGACCACTCCCGCCACGTCCTCCCCGAGCACCGCCGGGTACGGCACCCAGCGGAACATCAGATCGCCCGTCCACTGCTTCATCTCGTCGACCGGGTTCACGGCCAGGGCGCGGTTGCGCAGCAGGACCTCCCCCGGACCGGGGACGGGCATCGGAGCGGGGCGGACGACGAGGTCGGCCCGCGGGGCGGTCAGCAGGGCGGCGGCGTTCTCGGGCACGGGCGGCTCCAGTCGGAAGTGATGGCAGGACGTGTCGTCACACTACTCCTGATGACACGTCGTGTCGTCAGCTATCCTGGGCGGATGTCACGCTGGGCCCCCGACGCCGCCCTCCGCCTCGAGCAGGCGGCCATGGAGCTCTTCGCCGAGCACGGCTACGCGGGCACCACCGTCCCCGCGATCGCGGAGCGCGCCGGGCTCACCACCCGCACCTTCTTCCGCCACTTCGCCGACAAGCGCGAAGTCCTCTTCCTCCGCGAGCGCGAGTTCCCCGAGATCGTCGGCCGCCTGCTCGCCGGCGCCCCCGCCGGCCTCGCGCCGATGGACCTCGTGATGCACGGCCTCGAGGCGGCCGCCTCGGGCGACCTCCAGACCTGGCGCGCTCCGATCGCCGCCCGCCGTGCCGTCGTGCGCTCCGAGCCGCAGCTGCGCGAGCGCGAGCTCCTGAAGTCGGCCGCCCTCGCCGAGAGCATGCGCGCCGCCCTCGTCGACGCCGGAGTCGCGCCGGAGGACGCGGCCCTCGCCGCCCTCGCGGCCTCCGCCCTCTTCGACCTCGCCCTGGAGCGCTGGCTCGCCGCACCCGAGGGGTCCCTCCTGGTCGACGTCCTCCGCGCCGAGCGCGCACGCCTCGGCGCGCTGCTCGCGCGCTGACCCGCACGACGCTGTCGAGGCGTCGCGAACGGTCGTCCTCCGCGGCGGGAGGCGACCGTTCGCGACGCCTCGGACCGGCGAGCGGGGGACGATCCGCTCAGAGCGCCCAGGGGAAGGCGGGGGCGTTCGAGCGGGCGCCCTGCGCGGCCTTCGAGCGGCCGGGCTCGCCGAGCTCGGCGAGCAGCGCCTCCGTCTCGCCGACGAGGACCGCGAGCGCGCCGGGCGTGAACCAGTCGGGGCGCAGGGCGAACAGGAGGTCCTCGGTCGCCGTGTTGCCGCTGGCGCCCGGTGCGAAGGGGCAGCCGCCGAGGCCGCCGAGCGCGCCGTCGACCACCGCGGCCCCGGCCTGCACGGCGGCGATCGCGTTCGCGACGCCCGAGCCCCAGGTGTCGTGCCCGTGGAACACGATCTCGCGGGGCGGGGTCTCCGCGGCCACGCGCGAGACGAGCGACGCCACCTGGCCGGCGTGCGCCTGACCGAGCGTGTCGCAGACGACCACGTCGGTCGCTCCCGCCGCTCGCGGGTCACGCGCGATCGCGAGCACGCGCTCCGGGTCGACCGGGCCCTCGAACGGGCAGGTGAACGAGGTGGCGATGCACAGCTGGATCCGCCCGCCGACGCTCTCGGCGAGCGCGACCGCCTCCGGCATCGCGGCCAGGCTCGCCTCGGTCGGCCTGCCGACGTTGGCGAGGTTGTGCGAGTCGGACGCCGAGAAGCAGTACTGGAAGCGGCGCGCCCCCGCGGCGGCCGCACGCTCGACGTGGCGCGGAGTCGCGACCCACACCCAGCACCGCTCCAGCTCCTCGGGAGTGAGCGCGGCGATCACGTCGAGGGTGTCGGCCATCGGAGGGACGAGGTCGCCGCGCGCGAGCGAGCCGATCTCGAGCTCGGGCACTCCCGCGGCGAGCAGCGTGCGCGCGAGGTCGACCTTGCGCTCGGTCGTCAGGAGCTTGCCGGTGAGCTGCAGGCCGTCGCGGAGGGTGACGTCGCGCAGGCGCGCGGAGGCGAGCGCGGTCACCGGCCGGCCTCCTCGGCAGCGGCGGCGGAGGGAGCAGCAGCAGCGGCAGGAGCCCCGCCGGCGGAGGGAGCAGCGGGACCGGTGCGCCGGAGCATCCCCAGCACCTCCTCGGTGTCCTGGCCCAGGTCGGGCGCGAGCGAGCGGATGGGGAGGGAGCGGCCGCCGAGCACCGGCACGATCCCCGGGAAGCCCACGCCGCGCAGGGTGCCGCCGGCGTCCTCGACGTCGAAGGCCTGGATCATGTCGCGCGCCGCGTACTGCTCGCTCGCGCTGATGTCGGCGGCCGTGTAGATCGGGCCGGAGGGGACGCCCTCGTCGTCGAGGACCGCGAGCGCCTCGGCGGCGGTGCGGCCCGTCGTCCACGCGCCGATCGCCGCGTCCAGCTCGTCGCGCCGGGCCCAGCGCTGCTCGTTCGAGGCGAGCGCCGCGTCCTCGCCCAGGTCGGCGCGGCCGATCACCGCCATCAGCCGCTGGAAGATCGCGTCCGCGTTCCCCGCGATCACGATGCTCGCCCCGTCGGCGCAGGTGTAGGCGTTGGTCGGGGCGATGCCCTCCATCCGCCCGCCGACGCGCTCCCGGACGATGCCGTGCGCCTGGAAGTCGGGGATCAGCGACTCCGTCATCGAGAACATCGCCTCGTGCAGCGCCACGTCGACGACCCGCTCCGCCAGCGGTGCCGGATCCAGCCCCGCGGAGCGGCGGGTCTCGCGCTGGAACAGCGCCATCATCACTCCGTAGCCCGCGTACAGCCCGGCGATCGAGTCGCCGATCGAGACGCCGACGCGCACGGGCGGCCGGTCCGGGTCGCCGACCAGCTCGCGGAACCCGCCCATCGCCTCCGCGACCGCCGCGAACCCGGGCCGGGCCGACAGCGGGCCGGTCTGCCCGAACGCGGAGATGCGGCCGATCACGATGCCGGGCCGGGCCTCGTCGAGCACGTCCGGCCCGATCCCCCAGCGCTCGAGCGTGCCGGGCCGGAAGTTCTCGAGCACCACGTCGCACTCGGCGACCAGGCGGCGGACGGCGTCGCGCCCCTCGTCCGTGCGCAGGTCGAGCGCGATCGAGCGCTTGTTGCGGTTGATCGTGTGGAAGAGGAGCGAGGTCTCGGACCCCTCGTGCAGCCGCCAGCGGCGCAGCTCGTCCCCCGTGCCGGGCCGCTCCACCTTGATCACCTCGGCGCCGAAGTCGGCGAGCAGCCGGCCAGCCGTGGGCGCCGCGATGAAGTTGCCGAGCTCGAGGACGCGGACGCCCGCGAGCGGGAGGGGTGCGGTCATGGCACGGCCTTTCGCTCCCGTCGAGGCTAGCGCGGAGGACGGCGCCACCCCCTGCCCTCACGCGGACGCCCGACCTACACTTGCCGGACATCATGCGCAGACACACCCTCACTCCGCGACCGGACTGGCGAGCCCGCTGCGACGAGATCGGCTTCAGCTTCTACGACCTCCCCTCCGAGGGCGGCCGCCCCTACTGGAACGAGTCCGCGGCCTACTCCTTCGAGCCCGCCGAGATCGACCTGCTCGAGCGCACGACCTCGGAGCTCTTCGACCTCTGCATGGAGGCGTGCGAGCTCGTGGTGCGGAAGGGCCGCTTCGCCGAGTTCGGCATCCCGCCCCGCTTCCACGAGCTGGTGCGCACCTCGTGGGACGAGGACGACCCCACGGTCTACGGCCGCTTCGACCTCGCCTACGACGGCGCGGGCGCAGTGAAGCTGCTCGAGTTCAACGCCGACACCCCGACCTCGCTGGTCGAGACCGCCGCGGCCCAGTGGCAGTGGCTCGTCGAGACGAAGGGGCCCGACGCCGACCAGTTCAACAGCCTGCACGAGCAGCTCGTCGAGCAGTGGCGCCACCTCCGCCTCGAGCGCTGGAGCCTCGACGAGGGCGCCCGGCTGCACCTCGCGTCACTGCACGACTCCGGAGACGGCGAGCTGATCGTCGAGGACGCCGACACCGTCGCCTACATGGCCGAGACCGCGGCGCAGGCCGGCTTCGACCCCAAGCTGATCTTCGTCGAGGACATCCGCTACGAGCTCGACGGCGCAGGCTTCCTCGACGGCGACGGCGAGCCGATCCGCCACGTCTTCAAGCTGTACCCGTGGGAGTGGATGCTCGGCGAGCAGTTCGGCGGCCTCCTCCTCGACCGGCGCGAGCGCACCCGCTGGGTCGAGCCGGCGTGGAAGCTCCTGCTCAGCAACAAGCAGCTGCTGGTGGTGCTGTGGGAGATGTTCCGCGGCCACCCGAACCTGCTGCCCGCCTCCGTGCATCCGCTGCCCGGCACCGCGCAGGTGCGCAAGCCGCGCCTGGGCCGGGAGGGCGCCAACGTGACGGTCCTCGACGCCGACGGCTCGGTCGTCGCCGAGAACGGCGGGAGCTACGGCGCCGAGGGCTTCATCCACCAGGAGCGCGCCGAGCTGGCCCGGGTCGACGGGAAGACCGTCGTCATCGGCAGCTGGATCGTCGGCGAGACCCCGGCCGGCATCGACGTGCGCGAGACGAGCGGCCTGATCACCGGCGACCTGGCGGAGTTCGTCCCCCACTACATCGAGGGCGGACGGAGCGACGGGGCCGCGACGGACGCGGACGCCGCGTCGGCCGCCTCCCACCCCGAGCACGGCGCCGCCCCCGCCTACGGCGCTCCCGCGCCCGGCACCCCCGCGCCCGAGTACGGCGCCCCCGAGCACGACCGGCCGCAGGACACCCGCGCGGCCCGCCCGCAGGACGAGGAGACCCGATGACGGACGACGACCGCACCCCCGGCGATTCCGGGACGCCGAACTCCGGGAACGACTGGGGCAGCCGCGAGCCCGGGGCGGGCTCCGGCACGCCGAGCGGCGGAACGAGCAGCGGGTCCGGCGACGGCGCCACCCGCACCGCTCCCCACCGCTCCCGGAGCGTCGGCATCAGCGGCATCGCGAAGAACCGCCGCGGCCTGCTCATCGGCGGCGCGGTCGCGGTCGGTGCGGTGGGCCTCGCTGTGGCCCTCGCGAACGGCGGCCCCTCGACCGACGGCGTCGTCGCCACGGGAGCCGACGGCCAGGACTACGTCATCCCCGAGAACGCCGAGCGCCCCGTCTACGCGAGCCGTGAGGACTGCCTCGCCGACGTGCGGGAGCAGATCGCCCAGCTCCAGGCGCAGGGCGAGGAGGTCGGCGACGACCCCGAGCAGCTGTGCGAGGCCACCGACGAGTACCGCGGGCACTACGCCGGCGGCTTCTGGCTCGGCCCGCTGATCTTCGCGTCCTCGCGCTGGAACTCGACGCGGGCGACCAGCTGGGCGCCCGTCGCGTCCGGCGGCTTCGCGGCCCGCGGAGCGACCCAGCCCGACGTCGTGCAGCGCGCGCCGGCCGGCTCGACCGTCGGCTCGAAGGCGACCCTCTCGGGCGGCTTCGGCTCCTCCGGCAAGTCCGGCTTCGGCTCCACCGTCGGTGGCTGACCGCAGCGCACCTCCGCCCTCGCGCCGAGACATCCGCCGGGACACCGCTCGCACGCCGGCCGTCTCGACGATCACGGGGACGGCTCGCCGCCGCTCCCTCTCTCAGGAGGAGGGCGTCGCGCTCGGGAAGAAGTGCCGCTCGACGGGATCGCCGTCGGCGTGGGTCAGCGCCGCCGCGCGGATCTCGCGGTCGCGGCCGGTGAGCCGCTGGGTCTCCTGCCGCCGGAACTCGCCCCACGAGGGCACCATGAACGTCTCCAGCTGCACGTCGGCCTCCTCCCCGCTCCGGTAGAGCGCCCAGCGCGAGGCGCCGGTCCGGCGGCGGGAGCTCTCCAGCAGCCGCATGGCCGATCGGAAGTCCGCGAGGGAGTCGGGGCGGACCGTCCACGAGATCTGCACCATCACCGGCCCGTCCGTCGGCTCCGGCTCGAACACCAGCGTGGGCGTCGGCCACGACATCGAGATGCTGCGGTCGACGGTTCCCGTCCCCGGCAGCAGGGGCAGCACCCGCACGCTGGCCGCCACGAGGAGGAGCAGAGCGGCCGCCGCGGCGTACGCGGGCGCGGTGCCGAGCACCTGCGCGGCCAGGCCCCAGCCGATCGAGCCGACCGCCATGGTCCCCATGAAGACCAGGATGTAGATCGAGGCTCCGCGGGACCGCACCCACTGCGGCAGCGTGAGCTGCAGCGCCGCGTTCAGCACGGTGAGGGTGCCGATCCAGGCCAGCCCCGCGAGGACCAGCAGCAGCAGTGCCGGAACGAGGGGCAGGAAGGCCGCCGCGAGCGTCCCCGCCGCGAACAGCACGGCGCTCGCCCCGATCACGACGTCGTCCGAGATCTTCCGGCGGGCGAGCGCCAGGGCGAAGACGCCGAGCACGGCACCCGCACCGAGGGCACCGAGGAGGAAGCCGTAGCCGCTGGAGTCGAGCTGGAGGCGCTTCGCGGTGAGCGGCAGCAGCGCCCAGAGCGCACTGGCCGGCAGGGCGAAGAGCGCGGAGCGGAGGAGGATCCGGCGGACGAGGTGCGCGGAGGCGACGTACCTGATCCCTCCCTTCAGCGCGGCGCCGAACTGCTCGCGGTCGTCGAGGCCGGTCTGCGCCGGCCGCTTCCACCAGAGCAGGGCGAGCACGGCGCCGATGAAGCTCAGGGCGTTGATGCCGAAGACCACCGGAGCGCCGAACGCCGAGAGGACGACTCCCGCCAGGGCCGGGCCGACCGCGCGGGCGCCGTTCACCGTCACGCCGCCGAGTGCCGACGACGCCGCGATCAGGTTCCGGGGCACGAGCTCCGGCTGGATCGCCTGCCAGGCCGGCGAGGTCAGGGTGGAGGTGATGCCGAGGAGGAAGGTGAAGGCCAGGATCGTCCACGGCGTCAGCGCGCCGACCGCCGCCACGACCGTCAGAGCGGCCGCCAGCAGCGCGCTGGCCGACGACCCCCAGATGAGCAGCCGCCGCCGGTCGAGCGAGTCGGCCAGCACGCCCGCGGGGAGGGCGACGAGGATCGAGGGCGCCAGGCTCGCCGTCTGCACGAGCGCGACGACCGCCGCGCCTGCGGCCGCCTCGACCAGGTACCACTGGGCTCCCACGGTCTGCATCCAGGTGCCGATGTTGCTGCCCAGCTGGGCGAACCACAGCACGCGGAAGGCGGTGATCGCCATGGGCGCCCAGGCCGACGGCTGCGCCGGCGCGGACGTCTGCGCCGGGGCGGCAGGAGCCGGAGCGACGTCCTCAGTCACGGGGCACGGCCTGCCGCACCGAGAAGAGGTTGCCGAACGGGTCCAGCAGCTGGCACAGCCGCTCCCCCGTGAACACCGTCTTCGGACCGCGGTGGGCGACGGCGCCGTTCGCCGTCCAGTCGGCGACGACGGCGTCGACGTCGGGGACCGTCCAGTACGGGCTCGTGCCGTCGGGTCCGGGCCGGTTCAGCTCGTCCCGCTCGTGCAGCGTCAGGCGGGTGCCGTCCAGGTCGTAGGCCACGAGCGCCCCGCCGCGGACGACGGGCTCGCGCCCGAGCCGCGCCGAGTACCAGGCGATCGCGGCGTCGAGGTCGTCGACGAAGTAGAAGACGTTTCCGACTCCGGCGAACTCCGTCGTCGTCATGCTCGGGCCGGCGGGAGGGCGTCGCGGAGGAAGGCGAGCGAGGGGCCGATGGCCGCCTCCGTGTACCCCTCGGCGTGACGGGTGCCCGGGATCAGCTGCAGCGTGCTGGCGACTCCGACCGCGGAGAGCGCCGCCTGCATGGCCTGCGCGTCGCTCACGGGGACGAACTCGCCGAGCGAGTTGGCCAGGAACACCGGCCCGCCGTCCGGGGAGGCGTGGCGCGTCGTGGAGGCGGCGGTGAGCAGCCCGCGGTCGCCCCCGACCTCGTTGAGGATCGTCCAGCGCAGGAAGGCGTCGTTCCGGCCGGTCTGGTTGATGTCGGCGCTCTTCATGACGTCGAGGTCCTGCGTCGTCGGCGTGGCCGGGAGGTCGTCGGTCGCCTCGACGATGCCGAGGAGGTCGAACATCCCCGACCAGCTGACGGCGGGCCGACCGGTGGCGATCGCGGCCTCCACGACCAGGTTCCCGCCCGCCGATCCGCCGAAGAACGCCAGCCTGCTCCGGTCGAACGCCCACTCGGACGCGACCGCCCACCGCTCCGCGGCGAGCACGTCGTCCCTGCTGGCCGGGAAGACCGAGTCCGGAGCCTCGCGGTAGTCCGCCGCGAACACGAGGTAGCCGGCGTCGACCAGCATCGTCGCGAGCGCCCGCTCCTTGCTCTTGTCCCCCCGGAACCACCCGCCGCCGTGGATCAGCACGACGGCCGGCCGAGCAGCGTCCTCGGCCGGGGACTTCGACCTGCTGTACACGTCCAGCACCTGCGGCGACGACCCCCCTTCGACGTACGGAACCCCGATGCTCACTGACGGCTCGTCCGACACGGTGACCCCCTCCGGTCCAGATTCTCGACTGCAGTCAGACCGTAGGAGCCGGGGGCGGCGCGAGCCAGGCCCTGGCGGGGTCACCCAGGAGGGCGCCCGCAGGCCCGCCTCCCGCGGCTGGGCGGATCGCGACTAGCCTCGGAGGGTGTTCCTGACCGAGCCGTACGGCTTCCGCGACCGCTCCGCCCTCGACGAGCGCCGGGCCCTGCTCGAGGACGAGCCCTCGGTGCAGCCCCTCCGGGCGTTCCGCGAGGAGCTCCTCGCCCGGCGCACGCGCAGGCATCCCGGTGCCGTGGTGCCCGACTTCGACCCGGCCGAGGCCGGCGTCGAGGCGCGTGCGCTCATCGTGCTGGAGGCCCCGGGACCGATGTCTACCGGCCCCGACGGCTCCGGCTTCGTCTCGGTCGACAACGACGACGCGACGGCCGCTTCGACCTGGACCCTCCGCGACGAGGTCGGACTGCACGCCCGCACCCTGATCTGGAACATCGTGCCGTGGCAGCTCGACGGCGCCCCCGACGCGGACGAGGTGCGGCAGGGCGCGATGGAGCTGCGCCGGCTCCTGCCGCTGCTCCCCGACCTGCGGGTCGTCGTCAACGCCGGGACCGCGCCGACCAGCGGCTGGAAGAAGAACATCGAGCCGTACCTGGTCGACGGCCCGACGGTCATCGACTCGTGGAGCCCCGGCCAGCGGGCGATGAGCCAGCCCCGCAAGCGCGACGAGCTGAAGCGCGCCTTCGAGCGCGCGACGCACCTGGTCGGCTGAGCCCCCGGGGCTCCGAGGCGTCACGAACGGTCGTCATCGGAGCCGGGAGGCGGCCCTTCGCGACGCCTCGACCGCCGGCGGACGGTCCGCTCAGGCCGAGCGGGCGTCCCGCAGCGCGTCGGCCGACTGCTGCGCGGCGCGGCGGACGTCGCGGTCCGGGTCGCGGAGCATGCCCGTCAGGACGGCCTCGACGCTCGCCGCGAACTCGCCCTTCGCGTCGCGACCGGAGGAGATCCCCGCCAGAGCGGCCGCCACGAGAGCGCGCGCTCCGGCCGCGCGGACCCGGGGGTGCTCGTCGGTGGTCAGGCGGGACAGCTTCTTCTGCCCGCCCAGCACGCGCTCGGCGCAGACGCGGGCGCACATCTCGCGGACACGCCAGGAGGGGTTCGCGAGTCCGGCGGTCACCGCGTCGGCGGCGTCGTCGTCCCAGACGTAGAGGAGCGCGCGGGCACCCCAGAGCTCGGGCCAGTAGAGGGAGGGCGCTCCCTTGAGGATCCCGTCGGCGTGCTCGCCGCCCACGGTGAGGAGGAAGGACTCGCCCTCGTACCCGCCGGTGAGCAGGGCCGCGGATCGCAGAGCGACGTTGCGCTCCCCCTCGCGGGCGACCTGCGCGCGCAGGCGCTCCTCGAGCGGATCGGTGAGGGTGACGGTCGGTTCGTTGTCGCGTGCCATGAGGCTCCCGAGAGTACTCGCCCGCCCCGCGCCTTCGAAGACCCGCAGTGTTCGGCGCCGCGGCGGTCGGCCCTCTCCGTCCTGCGGCGATGGTCCGATCAGCACTCGTGCCACCGGCTGGTCGGGTGGCGCCGCAGGGACCACGGCTGAGGGACGCCTGGTAGATTCGATCCGATCGACCCCCTCCCAAGCCTCTCCGCGATGCTCACATGGGAGGGGCCTTTTTCTTCGGCACCGAGGTACTGCGATGGCACGGAAACCGAGCCTGTCGTGGAAGCAGCAGGTCCAGCTCCTCCGTGACCGCGGGCTCGGCATCGCCGACGGGGAGGCCTGCACGAGCTACCTGGCCGCGCAGAACTACTACCGCTTCTCCGGGTACGCCCGCTACTTCCAGCGGGCTCCGCACGACGGGGACGACTCGTTCGCGGACGGAGTCTCGTTCGAGGACGTCCGAGCGGTCTGCGACGCAGACGAAGCGCTGCGGCAGAGCCTGCGTGCTCGACTGGCCCGTGCCGAGATCCTTCTCCGCAGCCGTACGGCTCATGTCATCGCTCGTGAGCACGGCCCGTACGAGTGCTCTCTCGAGAAGAGCTTCTACTCCGAGTCTCCGAACGCGGAGTCGACAGTCGATTCGTGCCTCCGCGACATCGAGCGCAGCAGGGAACGGCATGTCCTCCGCTTCACGGAGCTCCCCGGCGGCAGGGGCGCGGCCGCCTTCGGCGAGCTACCGGTGTGGTCGGCCGTCGAGGCCTGGTCCTTCGGAACTCTGTCGAGATGCATCGAGCGAGGGGCACGAGGATCGCTTGCGGGGGACGTCGCGTCCGGTCTGGGAGTCGCCCGAGCCGGTTTCGCCTACCGGGTCCGCGCACTCGTCTACCTGCGCGACCGGTGCGCTCACCACAGCCGGCTCTGGAACCACTCCGTGATCGATGCGGGCCCCACGCCCAACAACGTCCGTGCGAAGGCGAAACGTCTCGCCGGGCAGTTCACTCCGCGCTCGGTCGTGGACGTCATCGCTTCGTTGGACGACATCCTCCTACGAGGAGCGGACGCGGCCCCGATCCTTCCGGAGCTCGTCGCCGAGCATTCCCTGCACGACGTGTTCTGGCGAGGGCTCACGACGCCCCGGAGCCCCCTCGATCATCGAGGACCGCAGTGGGAGCGACGCGTCCGGGACGGTCCCGCCCGCCCCGCGCCACGGCGGATGCCGCAGCGGATCGGACGATGCCCGCCCGCTCAGGAGGCGCCCACCGGGAGGTCGGCCCCGCCTGACTATGCTGGTGCCACCCCCGGCAGCCGAGCCCTCTGAGCCTCGTCCGCGCCGGGGTGGCGCGGCTCACCCGCCCGGGGAGCGGAGGAGGTCCTCTCATGGCCGATCGGCCGAACCTCCGCCATGTCGCGGCGGTCGCGGGCGTCTCGCACATGACCGTGTCGCGCGTGCTCAGCGGGCACCCCAACATCAAGGAGTCGACCCGCCAGAAGGTCCTCGAGGCGGTCGACGAGCTCAACTACAGGCCGAACATCGCCGCCCGCTCCCTCGTCACGCAGCGCACCGACCGCATCGGCGTGATGATCGAGAGCGGCGCCGAGTACGGGCCGTCGAGCACCCTCCGCGCGATCGAGCGCGCCGCCCGCGAGAAGGGGTACTCGATCACCTCCGTCGCGCTGCGGCCGGACCTCGAGATGACCCCCACCGACGCGATCGCCCACCTGATGGGCCTCGGGATCGACGCGCTCTGCGTGATCGCGCCGCGCTCCTCCTCCGTGGCGACCCTCCGCACCGTCGAGATCGGCGTGCCGACGCTCGTGGTGAAGAGCGACAAGGATCCGAGCTTCCTCACCGTCTCGGTCGACCAGCAGGCCGGCATGTTCCAGGCCGTCGACCACCTGGGGAACCTCGGCCACCGCGACGTGCTGCACCTCTCCGGCCCCCTCGACTGGCTCGACGCGCGCGCCCGCGAGCGCGCCTTCCACAGCCGCGCGAAGTCGTGGGGGATGCACGAGCGCCCCATCGTCATCGGCGACTGGACCCCGGACTCCGGGTACGACTTCGCCGCGAGCCTGCAGTCGGTGCCCGACTTCACCGCGATGGTCGTCGCGAACGACGAGATGGCGCTCGGAGTGATCCACGGCCTCGTCGAGCGCGGGATCCGCGTGCCCGAGGACATGAGCATCGTCGGCTTCGACGACCTGCCCACCGCCCGCCACTTCCTCCCGCCGCTGACGACGGTCCGCCAGGACTTCGACAAGCTCGGGACGACGGTCGCCGAGGTGATCCACGCGAGGATCCGCGGCCAGGAGATCCCGCAGCGCACCCGGATCCCCACGGAGCTGGTGATCCGCTCCTCCACGGCCGCTCCCCGATCGTGACCCTCCTGTTCCCGTCCCGCCGCATGCGCTCGCGTATCATCGGCGGCAGCCCCTGGCACGCCGGACCCTGACGGCGCGCCGCACACGAACCGAGGACGGCACGTGGCGATCTCATCGAGGACGACCCGGAGCTCCGCGGCACCCGTCGTCGAGATGACCGGCATCCGCGTCTCCTTCGCCTCCGGACCCGCTCTGACGGACGGGAACCTGCGGCTGGTGCCGGGCGAGATCCACGGGCTGATGGGCGAGAACGGCGCGGGCAAGTCCACGCTGATCAAGACGCTCACCGGCATCCACCAGCCCGACGCGGGCGAGATCCTCGTCGACGGCGTCGCCCGGCGCTTCAGCGGCCCGGCGGAGGCGAAGGCAGCGGGCATCACGGCCGTGTTCCAGGACGAGCGCCTCACCGACAACCTCAGCATCGGCGAGAACGTGATGCTCGGCCACGAGGTCCGCGGCCGCTTCGGCATCTCCTGGTCGCGCACCCACCACCGCGCGGCCGAGATGCTCGCCGAGCTGGGCCTGGAGGACCTCGATCCGCACCTGCCGCTGCGCTCGCTCTCGCCGGCGATCCGCCAGCTGGTCGCGATCAGCCGCGCGATGGTCGACCGTCCGCGCGTGCTCGTGCTCGACGAGCCCACCTCCAGCCTCGACCTCAGCGACGTGGCCCGCCTCTTCACGGTGCTGCGGAGGCTGCGCGACCAGGGCGTCGCGATCCTGTTCGTCTCGCACTTCCTCGAGCAGGTCCTCACCCTCAGCGACCGGCTGACGGTGCTCCGCGACGGCGGCACCGTCGGCGAGTACCCGGCGCACACCATGGACCGCGCCGAGCTGATCGCGAAGATGATCGGCAAGGACATCGATGCGCTGCGGCAGATCGGCTCCGACCGCCGCGAGCACCGCCGCCAGCCGGTCGGCCCGGCGATCTACCGCGCGCACGGGATCGGCCGCCGCGGCGCCGTGGGTCCGACCGATCTGGAGCTGCACCGCGGCGAGATCGTGGGCTTCGCGGGCCTGCGCGGCTCGGGGCGCACCGAGCTGGCGTCGCTGGTGAGCGGGGTCGAGAAGCCGGACACCGGCGAGGTGCTGATCGACGGCCAGCCCGCGCACATCTCCGACCCGGTGTCGGGCCTGCGCCACCGCATCGCCCACTCGAGCGAGAACCGCCGCGAGGACGGGATCATCGGCGACCTCTCCCTCCGCGAGAACCTCGTGCTGGGCCTGCAGGCTCTGCGCGGCTGGGCGCACCCGCTCTCGGCTGCCGAGACCGACACCCTGGTGCGCACCTACGTCGAGGCGCTGAACATCTCGCCGGCCGACCCGGACATCCCGGTGAAGTACCTCTCCGGAGGCAACCAGCAGAAGGTGGTCCTCGCGCGGTGGCTCGCGACCCGTCCGCGGCTGCTCGTGCTCGACGAGCCGGCGCGCGGGATCGACGTGGCGTCGAAGGTCGAGATCCAGGCGCACATCGCGCAGCTCGCGAAGGAGGGGGTGACCGTCGTCTACATCTCGTCCGAGCTGGAGGAGGTGGTGCGCCTCAGCGACCGCATCGTCGTCTTCAAGGACCGCGAGAAGATCGGCGAGGTCAGCAACGGCCCCTGGCTCACCGTCGACACGATCGTCGAGATGATCGCCGCCGACCGCGACGACGACCTCGACGACGACGACTGACCTCCCCCGCCGGCCGAGCGGCCGCACCGTCCACCGGGTCTCGATGAGCCGTCCGGGCTGCTCGACCGCCAGGACCTCGGCGCGCCGGCGGGTCCCGCTCGGGCGCCGGGCCTGCGAGGATCCGGGGGTGGACGATCAGCGACCGGACGAGCTCGCGGAGCTGCAGCGGCGCGCCTACGGCCGAGGCTCCGACATCGAGCGGGACCCCGGCGCGCTCGCCCGGCTCTCCGCGCTCGAGGCCCGCGTCCGTCCCGCCCTCGGCACCGCACTGCCGGGCGCGGTGGTTCCCGCGGACTCCGGGGACGCGGCGCCGGAGGACGCGGCACCTCCCGCGGACGCCTCCGCCGACGAGGCGTCCGACCCCCTCGGCCACGTCCCGCCCCGCCGCTCCCGTCGGCGCGGCCTCCTCCTCCCCGCCGCGCTGGCCGCGACGGCCGCCGTCGCCGCGGGGGCCACCCTCCTCGCCACCGCCGAGGACGGACAGCCCGGCCGCGAGGTCGCCGTGCTGCCGCTGTCGAACGGCACCGACCTCCCCGGCTGGGAGGGACTGGGGTTCGACGGATCGGTCACCACCGAGGACTTCGGCGGGCTCACCGTCGTGCGGCAGAGCCTGCCCGCCGACACGGGGCTCACCGTCGTCCGGCAGCGCCGCTCCTCGAGCGCCGGCTCGTGCCTCTCCATCGTGCGGACCGCCGAGCCGCAGGACGGCCTGTTCTTCCAGGGCTGCACGGCCGGAGCGTTCCCCGCGGTCGCGCAGTTCACCGTGACGTCGGCGGCGCCGGAGGCCCTGCGCGAGCGGTTCCCGATCGGCACGTCCCTGCGGTTCGCCCTCGAGGGCGACGAGATCCGCGTCCGATCCGACGCCCCCTGACCACTCAGATCCCCGTCCGTCCGTGCGGATCGCCCACCTTCTTCGACTCGCTCGACCCGCGCTCGCGCAGGAACACGGCGAGCGCCGCCATGCTGCCCGCCGCGAGGAACTCCGACTGCCAGTTCTGGAGCGTCCGGTTCCAGAAGTCGGCGGAGGAGACGTAGCCGAGCCAGTCGACGGGCGCCTCCAGGCTCGTCAGCTGCTCCTCGTTGTAGGCCACGACGCCCGTCACCGACTGCGCCGCCCAGGACAGCAGGAACACCGCCCCCATCACCAGCAGCAGCGAGTGCGAGAACAGCGCCTGCCGCAGGCCGCCGGCGGACGCCGAGGGCGGCGAGTCGTCCTCCGCGGACGCCCCCGCCTTCTGCTGCTCGTCGGTCTCGAGGCCCTCCTCGCCCACCCGCTTCGACTCGGGCGAGCCGCGCTGCACGAGCCAGACGGTCGCGCCGATGTAGAGGAAGAACTGGAGGTACTCCGACTGCCAGTTCTCGGCGACGTCGATCGCGAAGTCGGAGGAGGTGACGAAGCGCCAGTAGCCGACCTCCCGCAGCCCCTCCGCGACCTGGGTGTCGTTGTACGCGGCGAGCCCGGCGAACGACTGCCCGAGGAGAGCGAGCAGGAAGATCGCGAGGAAGAACAGCGAGAGTCCGTTCTCGCGCGGGAAGCGGCGCATCCGGCTCACCTCCCGAGGATCCCGACGGCGAAGAACCCGATCAGGCCGAGCACGATCACGGCGTAGTACAGGGCGGAAGCGGTGCGCACGTCAGCTCCCGTCCAGGACGCAGTCGAAGGGCGCGTCCGCCACCGGCGTGCACCCCGCCGCGCGCACCAGCCAGCCGTCGTCGCCCGGGGTGAGGAACACCGCGCTGCCGCCGGAGCGCACGATCGCCGCCCGGCCGTAGACCTCGGCGTCCCCTGCTCCGTCTTCCGCGATCCCGAGCTCCAGCACGCCGCCGGGGCAGTCGCCCTCCCGGTCCTCCACGGCCTCGCGGGCGGAATCGGTGAGCAGCGCGCACGCCGCGCGGCCGTCGCCGTCGGCGAGCGCGGAGAGGAAGGCGTCGGCCGCGCGGCGGGCCGCCGTGCCGTCCGCGGAGCATCCGCAGAGCGCGAGCACGAGGGCCGCCGTCGCGGCCGTCGCGGGGACGGAGCGCGATCGAGGGAGCATCATGGCCAGGGAAGCTACTCCCGGGCCCGACCACCGGGCAGAGGGTTGCCATCGGGCCCTGCGGGCCCCGCGACCGGATCGTTACCGAAGCGCACCGCCGTGCTGTTGCGTCACAAGAATTGTTCACGGTAACATTTCGACGTGGCGCTGCTTCGGCCGGCGCCCACTGCACATCCTGCACTCACCGCACCTCGGGCCGCTAGGCCCGCATTCGAGGCCCTTCGGGGTCCACCATCTCGGGCACTCTCTTCGTGCCCGCGATCTCAAGGAGGAGATCTATGTCCAAGACGAGGCGTATCGGCCAGTTCCTGGGTTTCGCAGCAGTCGGCGCACTCGCGTTCGGACTCGCGGGCTGCTCGGGCGGTTCCGGCACCGATTCGGGCTCCGGCTCGAGCGGTGACCTCACCACCGTCGGCTTCGTGGCCGTCGGCCCCGAGGGCGCGTGGCGCCAGGCGAACGAGACCAACATCGAGGACACGTTCACCAAGGACGCCGGCTTCGACCTGAAGTACGCACCCGCCACCAACGGAGACCAGAAGTCGCAGATCGACTCCTTCACCTCCTTCGTGGACGAGGGCGTCGACATCATCCTGCTCTCCGCCACGGAGGGCTCCGGCTGGGAGGACTCGCTCGAGCGCGCCCAGGAGGCCGAGATCCCGGTCATCCTGATCGACCGCGGCATCGAGCCGGACAACACCGACCTCTACGTGACCCGCATCGCGCCGGACAACATCGCGGTCAGCACCTCGGTCGCCGACTGGGCCAAGACCACCTTCCCGAGCGGCGCGAAGTACTTCACGCTCGAGGGCCCCGCGGGCGTCTCGGTCGTCAACGAGCGCAACGAAGGCTGGGACGAGGTCATCGGCGCCGACTCGAAGTTCACCAAGATCGGCGCGCAGACCGCGAACTGGTCCACCGAAGAGGCCAAGAGCGTCTTCGAGACCGTCCTGAAGTCGAACAACAACGACGTCCAGCTGGTCTTCGCCCAGAACGACGAGATGGGCCTCGGCGCTGTCCAGGCCGTCCAGGAGGCCGGCCTCACCCCCGGCACCGACGTCAAGATCGCCACGATCGACGGCACCAAGAACGCCCTGCAGGCGCTGGCCGACGGCGAGCTGAGCTTCGTCGCCGAGTACAACCCGCTGTTCGGCGAGACCGCCCTCGACGCGGTCGAGAAGACCCTGGCCGGCGAGACGGTCGAGTCCTCGATCGTCGTCCCGAGCGAGACCTTCGACTCGCCCGAGGCCGCCACCACCGCGCTGCCCGACCGCAAGTTCTAGTCGCTCAGCACCACCGGTCGCCCGGCGTCCTCCTCGACGCGGCACCACTCCCCCGGAGCGACCGGGGCCGGCCCACCCGCCGGCCCCGGTCGCTCCGACCCTTCGGCGCACCTGTTCGGCTGCGCCCCGCTCGAGAACGGAACGACGCGACATGACAGGTTCGCCTCCGATCGTCGAGATGAAGAACATCTCGATCAGCTTCCCCGGCGTGAAAGCCCTCGACGGCGTCGACTTCCGCCTGTTCCCGGGCGAGGTCCACACCCTCATGGGTGAGAACGGCGCCGGCAAGTCCACACTCATCAAGGCCCTCACCGGCGTCTACCGCATCGACAGCGGAGACATCGTGATCGACGGGGAGACCCGTCGCCTGACCGGCACCGCCGACTCGCAGGCCGCGGGCATCTCCACCGTGTACCAGGAGGTCAACCTGGTCACGAACCTCTCCATCGGAGAGAACGTGATGCTCGGCTACGAGGTCCGCGGACCCTTCGGCATCAACTGGAAGGCCACACACCAGGCCGCGAAGGTCGCGCTCGAGAAGCTCGGCCTCGGCCACCTCAACACGCGCCAGTCGCTCGCCTCGCTCTCGATCGCGATGCAGCAGCTGGTCGCGATCAGCCGCTCGACGGTGAGCGACTCCAAGGTGCTCATCCTCGACGAGCCGACCTCGAGCCTGGACGCGAACGAGGTCGAGAACCTCTTCGTCGTCATCCGCCGCCTCCGTGCGGAGGGCGTCGCGATCCTCTTCGTCTCGCACTTCCTCGACCAGGTCTACGCGATCAGCGACCGCCTGACGGTGCTGCGCAACGGCACCTTCGTCGGCGAGTACCTGACCCACGAGCTCGACCGCACCTCGCTGATCTCGAAGATGATCGGCAAGGACATCGCGGCGCTGCGCTCCCTCGACTCCGAGCGCGAGAGCCAGGACCACCTCTACCGCGACGCCCCGCTCTACACCGCGAAGGGCATCGGCAAGAAGGGCTCCATCGAGAGCACCGACCTGACGCTGCACCGCGGCGAGGTCGTCGGCTTCGCCGGGCTCCTCGGCTCCGGCCGCACCGAGCTCGCGCGCCTGATCTACGGCGTCGACAAGCCCGACACCGGCGAGATCACGATGCACGGCAAGAAGATCGACGTCCCGACGCCGACCGCCGGCCTCGCCCACAAGATCGCGTTCTCGAGCGAGAACCGCCGCGACGAGGGCATCATCCGCGACCTCTCGGTCCGCGAGAACCTCATCCTCGGCGTGCAGGCCAAGCGCGGCTGGGCCCGCCCCCTCTCCAAGAAGGAGAAGGACGAGATCGTCGGCAAGTACCTCGTCGAGCTCAACGTGCGCCCGGCCGACCCCGACCGCCCGATCAGCAAGCTCTCCGGCGGCAACCAGCAGAAGGTCCTCCTCGGCCGCTGGCTCGCCACCGCCCCCGAGATCCTCATCCTTGACGAGCCGACCCGCGGCATCGACGTCGGAGCGAAGGCCGAGATCCAGGAGAAGGTCGTCGCCCTCGCCGGCGAGGGCGTCGCCGTGGTCTTCATCTCGTCCGAGCTCGACGAGGTCGTCCGCCTCAGCGACCGCATCATCGTCCTGAAGGACCACCGCGTGATCGCGGAGATCCTCAACGGTCCCGCTGTCACTGCGGAGTCGATCGTCACTACCATCGCCGCAGAGGGAGTCGTCGACGAGGACGTCGTCGTCCTCGAGAGCGCCACGCAGGAGGCCGCATCATGAGCAGCGACACCCGACCCGCCCGGGGATCAGTCCTCGGCGGGATCATCCGCCGCCAGTACTTCTGGGGAGTCGTGGCGATCGCCCTGCTCCTCCTCGTCAACGTCGTCAAGGACCCGGGCTACCTGGCCGTCTCGGTCAGCCCCACCACCGGCTACCTCGTCGGCAACGTCATCGACATCGCCCGCGCCGCCGCTCCGATCCTGATGATCGCCGTCGGCATGTGCCTGGTCGTCGCGACCGGGGGCATCGACCTCTCGGTCGGCTCGATCATGGTCGTCGCCGGCGCCGTCTCGATGGAGTTCCTCAACTCCGCGGGAGCGCCCGACTCGCTCGGCGCCGCAGCGGGAGCCTTCGCGGTCGCCCTCCTGGTGGCCGCCGTGCTCGGAGCCGTGAACGGCATCCTCGTCTCGGTGGTGGGCCTCCAGCCCTTCATCAGCACGCTCGTCGTGATGCTCGCGGGCCGCGGCCTGGCGAAGGTCATCACCGGCGGCCAGAACACCGCCGCCACCAACGAGCCCTTCCGCTGGCTCGCGAACGGGTACGTCTTCGGGCTCCCGGTCGTGTTCCTCCTCGCCATCGCCATCGTCGTGGTCGTCGGAGTCCTGGTGCGCCGCAGCGCCCTCGGCCTGATGATCGAGGCCATCGGCATGGACCCGAAGGCGGCCCGCCTCGCGGGCATCAACCGCCGGGGCCTGCTGATGACCGCCTACATCGGCAGCGGCATCCTCGCCGGAGTCGCGGGCGTGTTCGCCACGGCGAGCGTGATGACGGTCGACGTCTCGCGCACCGGCTACCAGCTCGAGCTCGACGCGATCCTCGCGGTCGTCATCGGCGGCACCTCGCTCGCCGGCGGCAAGTTCAACATCACCGGTGCCGCCGTGGGCGCGATCCTGATCGCCACCCTCGACAAGACCGTCGTGTTCCTCGGAGTCTCGTCCTCCGCGACGCCCGCCTTCAAGGCGATCGTCATCGTCGCGCTCTGCCTCCTGCAGTCCGAGCGCGTCCGCTCCGCCTTCAAGTCCCGTCGCGAGGCGCGCCGCAGCGTCCCGCAGAAAGAGGCGATCCCCGCATGAGTGCCGTGATGACCCGCTCCGCCCCTCCGGCGAGCACCAAGCGCACCTCCGGGGCGCGCGGCTGGCTGAGCCAGCACCTGGACAAGCTGCCCACCCTGGCCGCGCTGATCATCTTCTTCGGGATGATCGTCTACGGCGAGGCCGCCTACGGCCGGATCCTGCAGGCGAGCACGATCTCGAACCTGCTGGTCAACAACGCGCACCTGATCATCCTCGCCGTGGGCCTCACCTTCGTGATCCTCACCGGCGGCATCGACCTCTCGGTCGGCGCGGTGATCGCGTTCAGCAGCGTGAGCGGCGTGCTCCTGATCAACGCCGGCTGGAACCCCTGGCTCGTGATGGTCCTGATGGTCGTGATCGGCGCCCTGTTCGGCGTGATCTCCGGCGTCCTGATCCAGTACTTCAACGTGCAGCCGTTCATCGCGACGCTCGCGATGATGTTCCTGGCCCGCGGTCTCGCCTCCATGCTGAGCACCGTCCCGGAGCGCCTCCCCGAGGACTCGGCCGTGCTGAGCCTGGCCACGCCGATCAAGCTGATCGACGGCCCGAAGGTCAACGACTTCGTCATCAGCCCCGGCGTGATCATCGCGATCCTCGTCGTGGCCGGCGCGTTCTTCGTGCTGCACCGCACCCGCCTGGGCCGCACGGTCTACGCGATGGGCGGCTCCGAGCAGTCGGCGGCCCTGATGGGCCTCCCGGTGGTGCGGACCAAGCTGTTCATCTACATCATCAGCGGCACGCTCGCCGGTCTCGCCGGTGTGGTCTACACCGCCCGCCTCGGCAGCGCGCAGAACATCACCGGCACCGGCTGGGAGCTGGACGCCATCGCGGCGACCGTCATCGGCGGCACGCTGCTCACCGGCGGCGTCGGGTTCGTGCTCGGCTCGGTGGTCGGCGCCCTGGTGCTCGGACTGATGAACGTCCTGATCACCCGCGACGGCGGCATCCCGCCGGAGGCGACCACGATCATCACCGGAGGCATCCTCCTGGTCTTCGTCCTCCTCCAGCGCGCCGTCATGGCCCGCAGCAAGACCTGACCGGGTTCCCGCCCGATCTCCCCCGGCGCCCCCTCGTCCCTCCGCGGACGAGGGGGCGCCGTCGTGTCCGGGGCGCTCCGCCGGCCTCAGGAGGCGGAGCGGCTGAGCGTCAGCGCGGCCTGCTCGCGGGTGCCGTAGCCGCACTCCTCGGCGAGGCGGGCGAAGTCGGCAGGGCCCCGCCGCCGCAGGCCGATGCGGCGCCGGAGGGTGCCCGCCCGACGCGTCGCGATCTCCTCCGCCGGCGTGCGGCCGAGGAACGCGAACGCCTCCGCGAGCATGCGAGGGGAGACGAGCAGCTCCCGGGCGAGCACCGCGGCGGAGAACGCCGGGTCGCGGTGGCGTGCCTCGATCACCGGGATCGCCTCCGCGTAGACCTGGTCGGCGCCCCGGGTCCGGACCCGCGGAGCGCTGTGCTCGACGATCCCCTCCAGCAGCAGCTCGCTCGCCCGCCTCACGCCGGCGGCGCCGAGCACGGCCGGATCGTCCTCGATCAGGCTGTTCGCGAGGGCGCGGGCAGGCGTCCAGACCGACTCGCGCACCGGCACGACCTCGTTGATCCGCTCGCGGACCCACCGGTGCTCGAGCACGGCGGCGTCGAAACTCCAGGTGTACGAGAGGGTGGGCCGCCGGTAGTCGATGCGCGCCGGGACCCTGGCGTCGAGGAGCAGGACGCTGTTCGGCGTCGCCTCGAGCACGCCCTCGTCGAGGACGACCTCTCCCCCGCCCTCGACGATCAGGGAGATGTGAACGCCCGCCGGCCTGTCCGCCCTGTCGACCGACGGCGAGGGGGCGACCCTGATCCCGTTCGGCCCCCACACCCGCGTCAGCGCGAGTCCCGGTCCATCCGCTGCGTCCATCCGCAGACCGGGAGCGCCGGTCCCGCGCTCGTCCCAGGCGCGAGCGAACGCCCGCGTCCGCTCCTCTGCGGCCCCCATCTCCCGCCTCCTCCGCGTCGAACGAACAGAATCCCTCATCTGTCGATTACCGCCGCTGGTTCGCACGGATCTCCCAGGCCTCCGCGCCTCGCGCTCGGAATCCGGCCGCTCGCCGTCGCCGGACCGGGAGGACGGCGGGGACGACCGCACGGTCAGCGGCGCTGGGAGAGCCGCCGCAGCGCGCGGTGAGCGCTCCCCACGGAGGCGAAGCCCGCCTCCTCGGCTGCGCGCGCGAAGTCGGCGATCGCCAGGGACCGCCCGCCGATCAGGAGCAGGAGGGTCCCCGCCCGGCGCCGCTCGAGCTCGTCGTCCGCCGTGCGTCCGAGGAAGGAGAACGCGCGAGCCAGCGTCAGCTCCGACACCAGAAGCTCGCGGGCGAGCCGGGCGGCGGTGAGGGCGGGATCGCGGTGGCGCTCCTCGATGAGGGCCATGGCCTCCCCGTAGACCTCCTCGGCGCGGGGACGTCTGCGCGGCGCGGAGCTCTCGACCAGCTCCTTCAGGAAGGCCTCGCCCGCCCGGGCGACGGCGGGCTGCTCCGCCAGAGCGGGGTCGCCGTCGAGGAGACCGTTCATCAGCGCCCGCGCCGGGGCCAGGAAGCAGCCGGCGACGGGCAGGACCTCGCCGAAGCGCTCCGTGAGCCAGCGCTGCTCCAGCGCCCGCTCGCCGAGCACCCAGGCGTAGATCACGGTCGAGCGGGGGAAGCGCGCCCCGGTCCGCGGCTCCGCGTCGATGACCACCAGATCACCACTGCCGCACTCGAGCATCCGTCCGTCCTGTCGGATGCGTCCTCCGCCCTCGACGACCAGCAGCAGATGCGCGCCCGGCGGGCAGCGCGACTGCGGCTTCTGCTCGAGAACGCAGCCACCGGGGATCCACAGTCTGGCGATCTCGAAGCCGAGCGAGCCCGTCGCCTCGACCCGCAGTCCAGAACGGGCCTCCACGCCGTTCCAGTGCTCGGCCATCCGCCGGTACATCTCGGCCGATCTCGACCTCATCGGGCGCCCCCTCCTCGCGGGCACGCTGACGCCTCACCACGGGAGTGATTCGCAGCCCGCGCGTGCTCCGTTTGTCACCGGACCGGTCACAGCGGACGGCGACGCTCCCGCTCACCGCGCCGGCGGCGCCCCGGCGGCAGCGTGCGACCGACGGGATCACCGGGTCAGGAGGGCGATCGCGACTCGGAGCGGCGTCGGAGCTCACCACTCCCTCCTCACGGCAGCGCCACTTCCTCCTCACCTGCCCCGAGCGCTTGGGCCGACCGCCCGCCCGCGGGAAGACTCCCCAGCGGTACGGCGCCCGTCGTACCCGCCGAAGCGGCCGAGCGGACGACGACCGTCCTCCGAGCAGGCCGCCGGCGAGAAGACAGACCGAGGAGCTTCACTGTGACTTCCGACAACTCTCCCGCTGAGCAGGGTCCGCTGAGGCGACGCACCGTCGTCGCCGGCGCCACCTGGTCCCTGCCCGTGATCGCCGCAGCGACGGCCACCCCGGCCGCCGCCGCCTCTGCCACGCAGACCCTCGTGTTCAGCTCCATCCCGACCATGATCGCGTGCATGCCCAACACGGCGCCGATCACGCTGACCCTCACCGGCGGCAACGTCGCGAACGTCCCCGTGCGGGTGAACACCCCGCCCGGCTTCCGCTTCGGAGGGAGCGGGACCGACACCTTCGTGACCGACGCGAACGGAGTCGCCACCATCCCGGTCGGCGGCGTCATCGCGGGCCCCTCGACCGGCTCGGCCCTCGCCTTCGGCGGCTCGGCGAAGACGAACGCCCCGTTCCCGGTCCGCCAGACCGGCGACCTGCAGTACAGCACGGGCCTCGCCACTGTTCCCGAGAACTCCGGATTCATCCACACCTCCTCGCAGGGTGTGAACGGCAACGTCTCCGTCAAGGCGAACGGCGACATCTGGCAGTACCGGCGGTCGGACGGCTGGCAGAAGCTCGGCACGGGCGCCTCCACGGAGCCCAGCACATCCGGGCTCACGCAGCAGCCGGACGGAACCTACAACGCGCACTGGATCAAGGACGGAGTCCTCCAGTACGGCAAGGCGCTCGCGACCGTTCCGAGCAACTCCGGATTCGTCCGCACCTACGGTCAGGGCGCGGACGGGAACGTCTCCATCAAGTCGAACGGCGACGTCTGGCGGTACAACCGCCAGGCCGACGAGTGGACCCTTCTGGGCACCGGCGCCAGCACCGAGCCGAGCGCGGCCGGCATCTCCGCGAACCCGGCCGGGACCCTGAACGTCCACTGGATCAAGAACGGAGTCCTGCAGTACGGCACCGCAGCGGCCACGGTGCCGACCAACTCCGGATTCGTCCGCGTCTACGGCCTCGGCACCCGCGGCACGATCGCCGTGAAGTCGAACGGCGACATCTGGCGGTACACCCCGCAGGGCAACGTGTGGGACCTCGTCGGCACCGGAGCCAGCACCGAGCCGAGCGCCGCCGGACTGACCCAGCGGCCGGGCGGGACGTTCGAGATCCACTGGATCAAGGACGGGGTCCTGCAGTACGGCACCCGGCTCGCGACCGTTCCGGAGAACTCCGGGTTCGTCCGCACCTACGGTCAGGGAGCGGATGGGAACGTCTCCGTGAAGGCGAACGGCGACATCTGGTACTACAGCACGGCGCAGAACACGTGGACCAAGATCGGCTCCGGTGCCAGCACCGGCCCCGATGCGGCCGGGATCACCGCCCAGGGAGACGGCGCGCTGAACCCCCACTGGATCAAGGCGAGAACCGACTGCCGCTGATCCGCGCCCGGCGGCCCTCTCCGCCCGCGTCCTGCCGGACCGCGGGCGAGGAGGGCCGCCTCCGCCCTCCCGCCGAGGACGGGCGCCTCGTCCGAGGAGGAACGCGCCACCCCGTCTCGGCGCCCCTCCCCCGGCCTAACGTGGTCACCGCCCGCGCACCCCGTCCCCGCTGCGAAGGAGCCCGGTGACCGCTTCCGAGCAGCCGGCCGCCCCGCGCGGTCTCGTCGAGACGCTGCAGCTGAGCGGTCCCCGCGTGGAGGCGTGGCTGAGGAGCCTCGGCTGGGCGAGCGACGGAGCTCCGCCCCTGCACCTCGCCGGGGACGTGCTCGCCGTCGACGGCTTCCGGCTGAGCCGCCTCTGGCACACACCCGGCACGCTCCGGACCGACCCGCCCCTCCCCGCCCCCGACCGGGCCGAGGTCGACCTCATCGTCCCGGTCGCCGGCGAGATCGTCGTCGACGGGCCTCTCGAGGCCGCTCGTCTGCGGCCCGGCGGGCTCGCCCTCCTCCGACGCGACGACTCCGCTCGGCTCCGGGCGGAGGAGGACTCCGCCTGGCTGGCGCTGAGGACGTCCTGGGGCAGGCTCGGCCTCACGAGCGCACAGTCCGACGGGCCGTCCTGCACCCTGCTCGCCGCCGACAGCTACAGCGGCGCCTTCGTCTCCCTCGTCAACGCGACCCTCAACGCGGACCTCGCGGCGGGCGATCCCGGCTTCAGCGAGCTGCGCCGGGCGCTCGAGGCGACCGCGTCGGCCCTGATCAAGCAGAGCCTGCCGCCCGCCCGTCCGGAGGACGGACTCGAGGGCGTCCTCCTCCGCGCGATCGCCGTCATCGATGCGGAGGCGGGTGACGCGGACTTCACCGCCGACGTTCTCGCGATGCGGCTCCGCGTCTCGCGGGCGACGCTGGACCGCGCCTTCCACCGCCGGGGCACGACCGTGGCCGCGACCCTCCGCGAGCGGCGCGTGCACCTCGCCGCGTCGCTGCTCGCCGCGAGCCCGTCGCTCTCGCCCTCGGCTCGCGCGGCCGTGGCCGAGCGGGCCGGCTTCCGGACGCTGAGGGCGATGGACCGCGCGCTGAGCCGTTCGCGCGACGTCGACCGCGGCTGATCCGACCGGACATCGGCGTACGCGTCGCTCTAGGATGCACCCGGGATTCGTCGAACCGGTTCGCCTCTCCTCTGGAGTGTCGGGAAATGATCCGGTTAGGCTCTTCACGTTGTCGTCAACATAGTGTTACCGTGAACATTGCCGCGTACGAAGCCGGCACACTCCCTCCCCTCAGCAATGGTGCCGACCCTGGAGCAAAGCGCGATGAAGCCTTTCCTGCGACCACTCGTCCTCGTGACGGCCGTGGCCCTCACCGTCCCCCTTCTGACGGCCCAGTCGGCGAGCGCAGCTCCCTCCGACAGCCTCGTCCTGCGCTACGCGCTCGACGAGACGAGCGGCACGACCGTCGCCGACAGCTCGGGCAAGGGCCGCACCGGCACGCTCGTCAACGGAGCCGCTCCTCGCGGAGCCGCGGGCGTCGCCCTCGACGGGACCGACGACTACGTCAAGCTGCCCGACGACCTGCTCGCGGGCCTGAACTCGATCACGGTCAGCACCGAGGTCCTGGTGAACGCGAACCAGGGCACGCCCTACTTCATCTGGGGCCTCGGCAACACGACGAACGGCGCCGGGAACGGCTACCTCTACACGACGGGCAACGGCTACAAGGCCTCGATCGCCACCGGCAACTGGACCACCGAGCAGACCGTCAACTCCAACGCGAACCTCGCGCGCAGCGTCTGGAAGACCCTCACCTACACGCTCGACGACGCGAGCGACACCGCACGCCTCTACCTCGACGGCACCCAGGTCGCGCAGCAGACAGGAGTGACCATCACTCCCGCCGCGATCGGCAACGGCACCACCACCGCGAACGCGATCGGCCGCTCCGTCTACACGGCGGACAAGACCCTCGCCGGCTCGGTCCGCGACTTCCGCGTCTACAGCACGGCGCTCAGCGCGGCCGACGTCGCGACCCTCCAGGCCCCGGACAGCACGCGCGTCTCCCGCGACTCCGCCGCCCTGGACCTCGGGAGCCTCTCCTCGGTCTCCGCGAACCTCACCCTCCCGACGACCGGCCCCAACGGCTCCGCCATCGCCTGGGCCTCGAGCAACTCCGCGGTCGTCTCGACCAGCGGAGTCGTCACGCCGCCCGCGACCGGGGTCGCCTCGGTCGAGCTGACCGCCACGACCACCCGCGGCTCGGCCACGGCCACCCGCACCTTCACCGCCACCGTGCCCGCCAAGGACGTGAACGCCGACGCCCAGAAGGCGCTCGACGCCCTCTCGATCGTCAACTCCGGCGACGTCCGCGGCAACGTGACGCTGCCCGCGAAGGCCGGCTCCTACGACGTCGCCTGGTCCTCCTCGAACACGGCCGTGCTCAGCACGACCGGCGTCGTGAAGCGCCGGTCCGCCGCCACGCCCGTCACACTCACCGCGACGATCGCCGGCACGACCGCGACCCGGCAGCTGCCCGTCACGGTGACCGCGGCTCCCGCGGACCTCGACACCGAGTACGACGCGGGCTACCTCTGGACCCACTTCGCCTCGACCGACTACGAGAAGATCTACTTCGGCTCCAGCACCGACGGTCTGCACTGGTCGAAGCTCAACAACGACAAGGCCGTGCTCGCCAACCTCGGCGGCACCCTCGGCGTCCGCGATCCGCACCTCGTGCGCTCCCCCACCGGCGACGAGTACTGGATCATCGGCACCGACCTGCACGCCGAGGGCACCGCTCCCGGCGGCACCTGGGACCAGACCAACGCGAGCAAGAACCTCGTCGTCTGGCGCTCGACGGACCTCGTGAACTGGAGCGATCAGAGCATCGTCTTCGCCGGCTTCCCCGACGCGGGCAACGTGTGGGCTCCTGAGGCGATCTGGGACGACGCGACCGGCCAGTACTACGTCTACTGGGCCGCCCGCGACAAGACGCTGACCGGCGGGGCCTCCGCCCAGCGCGTCTACGTCTCGACCACGCGCGACTTCGTCGGCTTCTCCACCCCGAAGGTCTGGCTGGACGAGAACCCCGCCGCCGGCGGCGGGAGCCGCGGCAGCATCATCGACACGACCATCGCGAAGGAGGGGGACACGTACTACCGCTTCTCCACCGCCGACTGGCGCACGGTCGTCGACAAGGCCCCGAGTCTCGCCGGCCCCTGGACCCGCGTGATCGGCTTCGGCGAGGAGAAGTCCCGCGGCCTCTCCGACCACCTCGAGGGCCTCACCGTCTACCAGCTGCCCGACGGCCGCTGGGTCGTCATGGGCGACTCGTTCGGCTACTCCGCCTACGTCACCGACACCCTCGCGGACATGCGGTTCACGGCGCTTCCTGTCGGCACCACCGGCGCGAACACGTACTCGTTCTCGAAGCCCTTCCGCCACGGCTCGGTGCTCCGCCTCTCGAGCGCTGAGGAGGCGCGCCTGACGGCCGCCTACGGCACCAGCAGCACCGGCCCCGCCGCGAAGCCGGTCAACGCGGCCGGCGAGATCCTCCGCTACACCTTCGACGGCGGCTCGGGCACCACGGTGCGCGACAGCTCGGGCAACAACCAGAACGGCACGCTGCCCTCGGGTGGCACCTGGAAGGACGGCGCCCTGCAGCTCGACGGCACCGACGACTACGTCAAGCTGCCGAACGACCTGCTCGCCGGAGTGACGGACCTCACCATCCAGTCCGACGTCTGGATCGACCCCGCGCAGGGCGGCGCCTACTTCCTCTACGGCCTGGGCAACACCACGAACGGCGCCGGCGACGGCTACCTCTTCACCTCGGGCAACAACTACCGCACCAGCATCGCGACCGGGAACTACACCACCGAGCAGACCGTCGCCGGCGGCTCGGCCCTCCCCCGCGGCACCTGGGCGCACCTGACGTACACGCTCTCCGGCACCACCGGCACGATCTACCTCGACGGAGTGAAGGTCGCCAGCGGCACCGTCACGACCGACCCGAAGGACATCGGCGGCGGCTCCACCTCGGCGAACTACATCGGGCGCTCGAACTACGACGCCGACAACCGCTTCCGCGGCCAGATCCGCGAGTTCTCGGTCTACAACCGGGCCCTCAGCGCCTCCGAGGTGCTCGCCGCCTCCGGCAACACGTCGGCCCTGGTCGACCTGTCGCTCAGCGGCGACGTCCTGAAGACGGCCCCGATCGTCGACTCGGCGAGCAGGACGGTCACCTTCCCGGTGAAGCCGGGGACCGACCTGACGAAGCTCACCCCGACCTTCTCCACCGCGGCCGGCGTCACGGCGAGCCCCGCCTCCGGCACCGTCCGCGACCTCTCCACCCCGCAGACGGTCGTGCTCACGCCCGCCGCCGGCGGCACCGCGACCACCTGGACCCTGAAGGCCGTCGTCATGAAGTCCCCGGTCCTCGCAGGCCTGAACGCCGACCCGAACATCGCGGTCTTCGGCGACACCTACTACCTGTACGCGACCTCGGACGGCTTCGCCGGCTGGGGCGGCAAGACCTTCTACGCCTGGTCCTCGAAGAACCTCATCGACTGGACCCGCTCGGAGCAGCCCTTCCTGACGCTCGACGGCGCGAACGGCAACGTGCCGTGGGCGACCGGCAACGCCTGGGCGCCGACGATCATCGAGAAGAACGGGAAGTACTACTTCTACTTCTCCGGCGAGAACTCCTCGCTGAACCGCAAGACGATCGGAGTCGCCGTCTCGGACAGCCCGATGGGCCCGTTCACGGCGCAGCCGACCGCGATGATCACCAACGGCGAGTCCGTGCGGTCCGGCCAGGCGATCGACCCCGCCGCGTTCACCGACCCGAAGACCGGCAAGAGCTACCTCTTCTGGGGCAACGGCGACCCGCTCTACGGGGAGCTGTCCGACGACATGCTCTCGATCAAGACCGGCACGATCAAGAAGATCAGCGGTCTGACCGACTTCCGCGAGGGTGCGTTCCTGAACTACCGCGACGGTCTGTACCACCTCACCTACTCGATCGACGACACCGGCTCGGAGAACTACAAGGTCGGCTACGCCACCTCGACGAGCGTCGACGGACCGTGGACCTACCGCGGCGTGGTCCTCGAGAAGGACACCTCGCAGGGCATCCTCGCCACGGGCCACAACTCGATCGTCAACGTGCCCGGCACGGACGACTGGTACATCGCCTACCACCGCTTCGCCATCCCCGGCGGAGACGGCCAGCACCGCGAGACGACGATCGACCGGGTGACCTTCGACAAGACGACCGGGCTCATGCAGAAGGTCGTCCCGACCCTCACCAGCGTCGCCGCGCAGACGATCGTCGACACCGCGCCGCTCGCAGCCTCGATCACGGGGAAGGCGACGGTGGGCAGCACGCTGACCGCCTCCGCCTCCTCCCCGTGGACGGCGACCGGCTTCCAGTGGAAGCGCGGTGGGACCGCGATCAGCGGGGCGACGGCGTCGAGCTACACGCTCACCGCCGCCGACCGCGGAGCGACGATCTCGGTGGCCGTGACCGCCGCGAAGCCGCAGTGGACGCCGGCGACGGCCTCCGCCTCCGTCGGTCCCGTGACCGACTCGGCACCCGCGATCGCCGTGACCACGACCTCCACGACGCGCTGCGCCGCCGGGAAGATCGTCGTCACCGCGACCGCCACGAACCCGAACGCCTTCGCCGCGAAGATCGTGATCGGCACGACGTGGGGCTCCAAGAGCTTCGCCGACGTCGCTCCCGGCGCCACCGTCTCGGCCGCCTTCACCACCCGGGCGACGAGCGTGACCGACGGATCCGCGACCGCCACGGCGACCGCGTTCATCAGCGGGAAGCCGGCCACGGCCTCCGCAACCGCCCCCTACTCCGCGGCCAGCTGCAGCTGATCCGCGGGCACGACCCACACCCATTGAGATCGAGCCGGCGACGACGCCGGCCGGAGAACGGAGAACACCCGACATGAACACCCGATCCCTTCTGATCCGCGGAGCCGCTGGACTGGCCGGAGGCGTTCTCCTGCTCGGAGTCGCCGGAACGGCGTTCGCCGCCGAGGTCAACTACGGCAACGACGACGTCGACATCAACGTCGAGATCGCCGACCTCCCCGGGACCGGCGCCCTCTCGATGACCGTCGCCGCGGACTCGACGACGCTGACCGAGACCGGCTCGGACAACGTCCGCCGCCAGTTCACCGGCACCCTGCCCACCGTCACGGTCACCGACACCCGTGACGCCGCGGACGTCTCCCCCGACTCCGCGTGGTACGTCATCGGCACGGCGAGCGACTTCACGTCGGCCGACGGCTCGACCATCGGCGCCGAGAACCTCGGCTGGACCCCGGACCTGGTCGACGGTGGAGACCTCGGCGAGGTCGCCGCGGGCGATGAGGTCGGCACCGCCATCGACGGCGGCGCCAACGGCGTCGGCCTGAAGGGCAAGGAGCTGCTCGCGATCGTCGCCAGCAACTCCCAGCAGATCAACCCCGAGGGCTCCTGGAGCGCCGACGCCGACCTCTTCCTCCGCACCCCCGTGAACGTGGACGCCGGCGCGTACTCGTCCACCATCACCCTGTCGCTCTTCGAGTGACCCGTCGCGGCCGGGGGACGCACTCCCTCGGCCGCGATCCCACCACGGCCGACGCGGCCGGGCCCGCCCGCCCGGCCGCGTCGTGCTTCCCCCGTGCGACCATGAGGTTCTGATGACTGCTCCGCGCCGCTCCGCCGCTCCCCGCCGCCCGCTCCTCCCCGCGCTGCTCGCGCTGATCGTCGCCCTCCTCGGCGCGGGAGTCGCTCCGGCGGCCGTCGCGGCCGACGGAGCTATCACCTGGGCGGTCAGCCCCTCCACCGACGGCGTCCCCGACAAGCGTGCGTGGGTCGAGCTCGAGCTCGCCCCCGGCGCGAGCGCCTCGGACGAGGCGGTCGTGCGGAACCTCAGCGACCAGCCCGTGACCTTCAGCATCACCAGCGCCGACGGCTACTTCACCGACACCGGCCGCTTCAACATGCTCAACTCGGACCAGGAGTCGGTCGACGCCGGGCTGTGGATCTCCGCCCCCGAGACCGTGACCGTCGATCCGGGCAGCAGCGGCGTGGTGCCGTTCACCGTGACGGTCCCCGACAACGCCACCCCCGGCGACCACGCCGCCGGCATCGCCGCCTCCGTGCTCTCGCAGGGCACCGAGGCGGGAGGCGCGAACGTCGGAGTGGAGAGCCGCATCGGCTTCCGCGTGATGACCCGCGTGACCGGCGAGGTGACCCCCTCCTTCTCCGTCGAGGACCTGGCCAGCGACTACCGCCTCTCCTGGAACCCGTTCCAGCCCGGCTCCCTCTCGCTCGTCGCCGACGTGGTGAACACTGGCAACGTGCGCCTGCTGCTCGACGGCACGGCGAGCGCCCAGGGCGCCACCGCCCCCGTCGTCGCGGCCGACGCGCCCCAGCAGGAGCTGCTGCCCGGCGACCGGCGCAGCGTCTCGGTGCAGCTCGACGGCATCTGGCCCCTCTTCGGGGTCGGCGCCGACCTGACCATCGCACCGACCGTCGCCGCCGCCGATCAGGAGCCGGTCGCCACCGCTCCCGTGACGGAGTCGATCACGGTCGCCGCCGTGCCGGTCCCGCAGCTGCTCGTGATCCTCGGGGTCGCCCTCATCCTCGCGGCGCTGCTCGCCGGGCGCTCGCGCTCGCGCCGCCGCATCGCCGCCCTGGTGCAGCAGGCCAAGGAGGAGGGCCTGCGCGAGGGCGCGCGCGTCTCCTCCTGAGGACCCTCCGCTCGCCCCCCTCCTGCCGCCGAGGGGACCCCGGGCCGTCGAGAGGACCCGCTACACCGGGTTCCCTCGGCGGTCCAGGGTTCCCTCACCGCGCGGCCATGCGTCAGAGTGAGCGGATGACCACCACCTCCCTGGAGGCGCCGACTCGGCGTCTCGGCCTCATCGCGCTCATCGCGACCCTCGGCGGCCTCCTCTTCGGCTACGACACCGGCGTCATCAACGGCGCCCTCGAGCCGATGTCGGCCGAGCTGGGCCTCACCGCGCTGACCGAGGGGGTCGTCACCAGCTCGCTCCTCTTCGCCGCCGCGATCGGCGCGATCTCGGGCGGACGCCTCGCCGACGCCCTCGGGAGGCGGACCACGATCCGCCTGCTCGCCGTGCTCTTCCTCGTCGGCGCCCTCGTCTGCGTGGTGGCGCCGGGCTTCGGCGTGATGGTCCTCGGGCGGGCGGTCCTCGGACTGGCCGTCGGCGGCGCCTCGGTGGTCGTGCCGATCTACCTCTCCGAGATCTCCCCCTCCGAGATCCGCGGCTCGCTCGCCGGCCGCAACGAGCTGATGATCGTGATCGGCCAGCTCGCCGCCTTCGTGGCCAACGCCGTCATCGGCACCGTCTGGGGCGAGCTGCCCGGCGTCTGGCGGATCATGCTCGCCGTCGCCGCGCTCCCCGCCGCCGCGCTCCTGCTCGGCATGACCCGGGTCCCGGAGTCGCCGCGCTGGCTGATCGCGCACGGCCGCCGCGACGAGGCGCTCGACGTGCTCACGACCATCCGGACGCCCGACCGGGCCCATGCGGAGGCGGAGACCATCGCCCGCTCGATCGGCGCGAAGGACGGCCCGAGGATCCCCCTGCTGCAGGCGCTGCGCGAGCGCTGGGCGGTGCGCATCCTGCTGGTCGGCATCGGGATCGGAGTCGCCCAGCAGCTCACCGGCATCAACTCGATCATGTACTACGGCCAGTCGGTGCTGAAGGAGGCGGGCTTCGACCACGACGGCGCGCTCGTCGCCAACATCGCACCCGGGGCGATCGCCGTGATCGGCGGCCTGATCGGGCTGCGGCTCATGCAGACGATGAACCGCCGCACGACCCTCCTGCTCGGCTACTCCCTGACCACCGCGATGCACTTCCTGATCGGCATCGCCTCCGTCGCGCTCCCCGTGGGGAACCCGGCGCGGCCGTACGTGATCCTGGTGCTGGTCGTCGCGTTCGTGGGGAGCATGCAGACGTTCCTCAACATCGTCACCTGGGTGATGCTGTCCGAGATCTTCCCGCTGCGGATACGCGGAGTCGGCGTCGGCATCGCGATCTTCTGCCACTGGATCACGAACGCGGTGCTCGGCCTGTTCTTCCCCACCCTCGTCTCCGGGGTCGGCATCACCGGCACGTTCTTCCTGTTCGGCGCCGTCGGTCTGCTCGCGCTCGTCTTCATCTGGAAGCGCGTGCCCGAGACCCGCGGCCGTGCCCTCGAGGAGGTCGAGGCGGGCGTCGTCTCCGGCGAGCTCCTGCGCCGCTGACGCCCGCCCTCGGTCTCCGCCTACTGGTAGGTGACGAGGTCGGGGAGGGGGCGGACCTCGGCCATGGTCTCGGCGGGGGTGAGCATGGGCGCGTCCTCGTCGTAGAAGTTCTTCCAGCCCCAGCCGATGCCCTCGGGGGCGCCCTCGTGCAGCGCGTCCCAGGTCGCCTGCTTGTCGGGCTGCGAGCCCTGGCCGTCGACGTGGATGAGGAACTCCAGCTCGGGCCGGTCGCGGCGGATGCTGTCGCGGTCCTGCAGCATCGACAGCCGGAACTGGTGCAGCACGAACATCTTCGGCGGCAGCCCCTCGCTCTGCACCAGGTCGGCCAGCCACTCCGACACGCTGTCGACCTCGGCGGCCGAGACGCGCCCGATCTGCTGCAGCGGCTTCTGGCCGGGCAGCAGGCGCCACTCCGGGTCGAGCGCGAGGCCGACGTTGGGCAGCGACAGGAGGTCCGCGTACTGCTTCGCCTGGGTGAGGAAGTCGGTCAGCCCCGACTGCAGGTCGAGCACCACGTACATCCCCGCCGCCTGCGCCGCGTCGATGTAGGGGCGGATGTCGGCGGCGTCGAGCTCGTTGGAGTAGTCGCCGTCCTTGCCGGGGTCGCCCGCCGCGACCGTGGTGATGATCTCGAGGCTCGGCACGACCTTCTTGTCGGTGAGCGCCCGGTACGGCTCGGCCACCGCCTCCGCCCGCGCGATCGTGGGCTCGAGGCCCTGCTCCCCCAGCACGCCGAGGACGGGAGCGCCCGGAGTGCCGTAGATCGCGACGAAGAGGTGCCCGCCGAACATCCGCTGGCCGCCGCCCGGCAGCTGCCAGCCGCTCGCGGCCGCGCGCACGGCCCACTCGGGCTCGGGCTGGGCGGCGAGCACGGGGCCGAGCAGCAGCGTGCAGGAGGCGTCGGCCTCGGCGATCGCGGTCACGGCTCCGCCCGAGGCGAGCAGGTCGTCGCCGTCGACCACGGTGACGGGCACGCCGGCCGCGCGGGCGGTCGCCAGTGCGGCGACGTCGGCGTCCTGCGCGCGGGCGAGAGCGTGCAGGCCGGTCAGGGCGTCGGCCCGGGCCGGGAGAGCGCCGAAGGGAGCGTCGGAGGCGGTGGACGGCGCCGCGTCGGCGAGGTCGGCGAGCGCCAGGTCGGTCACGGTCACGCCGGACGCGGTGCTGAGGGCGGCCGCGTCGGAGGCGGAGGCGACGACGTCGACGCCCTCGGGCGCGGTGACGTCGCCGATCGCGAGCACGCGGGTCACGCCGAGGCGGGCGAACTCGGCGGCGAGGGCGTCGGAGGTCGGAGCGGTGGAGGACGGTGTGGCGGACGGGGTGGCGGATCCGGTCGCGGAGTCGGACGGGCCCCCCGGATCGGACGGCGTCTCGGAAGCCGTGGATCCCGCGGCCGCGGCGTCCGCGGTCGGGGCGGCCGTCGCTCCGGATCCCGCCGAGCCGACCAGCAGCGGCACGCCCCAGGCGATGCTCACCTGGGCTGCGCGCAGGCGGGACTCGGCGACGTCCTCGACCAGGACGACCAGCGGAGCCGCGGCGAACAGGGCCGCGCTCGCGGCGAGCGCGTCCGGGGCGAGCGCCACCGGCCCGCTCGGAGCCGCGGTGCGGGTGCGGGGCGCCTCCTGCTGAGCGTCGTCCGGAGCGGAGGAGTCGGGCGTGCAGGCGCTGAGCAGCGGGAGCACCGCGAGACCGCCGATCACGACGCTGCGGCGCGAGAGCCCGGAGCGGGAGGGGACGGAACGGGGTGTCGAGGGCATGGCAGGCCTCTCCTCTCGGAGCCCGATCGGGGCTCTCTGGTGCGTGGCTGGTCCTCTCGACTATCGCAGGCCCGGCGGCGGCGAGCGCCGAGGGAGCCGTCCCGGGCGCGCCTCCGACGCCGTCCGGACATGCAGAAGGGGAGCGGCGCCGCAGCTCCGCTCCCCTCCGAGTGGCTGGATCAGACCGTGCGGGGGGCCTTCGCGAGGTTGGCCTCGAGCTCCTCGCGGTTCTGCCGCACCACGTAGGCGGGGCGGTCGCGCTCGACGCGCCACGACTCGCTCAGCGGCGTGATCGCGACGGTGTCGAAGCCGATCCGGTCGTAGAGGTCGGTCACGAAGTGGATCGCCTCGGGGTAGTCGCTCGACGTCGCGAGGGCACGGCGGTCGGGCGTGCCGACCGGGGTGCCGTCGGTGGTGATGTCGGCGGCCATGATGTGGTTGAACGCCTTGACGACCTTCGACTCCGGGAGGTGCTGCTGGAGCATCTCGCTGGTCGTGGTCTCGCCCTTGTCGAGCGCCTCGATGCGGCCGTCGCGCTCGAAGTAGTAGTTGTTCGTGTCGAGGACGATCTTGCCGGCGAGCGGGGCGACCGGCACCTCCTCGAGGTTCTTCAGCGGCACCGTCACCACGGCGATCTCGGCGGCCTCGGCCGCCTCCTGTGCCGTGGCGGCGCGGGCCTTCGGGCCGAGCTCCGCGATGAGGTCGGCGAGGGTCTCGGGGCCGCGCGAGTTCGCGATGACCACCTCGTCCCCGAGGGCGATGACCGCCCGTGCGACCTGGCTGCCGATGTTGCCTGCTCCGATGATTCCGTACGTCGTCATGCTGAGGAGAACGCGGAGGGCGCCCAGGCATTCCGCTCTGCGGCGTTCTCCCACGCCGCACCCAGGTGGGCCCGTCCCTCCAGTAGCCTCGGTCCTCGGGCGCCGCTGCCCGAGAAGGAGTCCGTGATGCCGCAGTACGACCTCCCGCTCGACCTCCTCGAGCAGTACGCCCCCGAGATCGCCGAGCCCGCCGGGTTCGCCGAGTTCTGGCGCGACACGATCGCCGAGGCGAGGGCCGTCGCGACCGAGCCGCGCCTCGAGCGGGTCGACGCCGGCTTCGGACTGCTCGACACCTTCGACGTCACCTACTCCGGCTTCGGCGGCCACCCGATCCGCGCGTGGCTGATCCTCCCCCGCGGCGTCGAGGGCCCCCTCCCCGGGCTCGTGACCTTCATCGGCTACGGAGGCGGCCGCGGGCAGCTCGCGGAGTGGACCGCGATGTCGGCCGCCGGCTACGCGCACCTGGTCATGGACACCCGCGGCCAGGGGTCCGGGCACCGCTCCGGAGCGACGCCCGACCCGGTGGGCAGCGGGCCGCACGTCTCCGGCTTCATGACGCAGGGCATCGAGTCGCCCGCGGAGCACTTCTACCGCCGCGTCTTCACCGACGCCGTCCGCGCGCTCGACGTGCTGCGCGCGCACCCCGCGGTCGACGCCTCCCGCGTGGCCGTCTCGGGCGGCAGCCAGGGAGGCGGGATCGCTCTCGCCGTCACCGGGATCCTGGGCCTGCTCGGCGAGTCGGAGTCGGCGCGCGCCGCGATCGTCGACGTGCCGTTCCTCTCCCACATCCCGCACGCCGTCCGGCTGGTCGACACGATGCCGTACGGCGAGATCGTGCAGTACCTGCACACCCACCGCGGCGCCGAGGCGCGCGTGTTCGACACCCTCTCGTACTTCGACGGCACCTCCTTCGCCCCCTACGCGCAGTCCCCCGCGCTGTTCTCGGTGGCGCTCCGCGACGACATCTGCCCGCCGTCCACCGTCTACGCCTCCTACAACCGCTATGCCGGACCCCGCGAGATCCGCGTCTACCCCTTCAACGGCCACGAGGGCGGCGAGGCGTTCCAGATCGGCGAGCACGTGCGCTTCCTGGGGCGCGAGCTGGCGTAGGAGGAGGAGCCGCCCGTTCGGCGGACGGGGGCGGTGCGCCCCGGCGCATCACCCGTTCCGACTCGCGATCATCGCGCTGCCGATGCGGTCCTCGAGGTCGGCCAGCTCGTCGAGGACGTCGCCGACTACCCAGACCCGCCGGGCGCCTCGACGGGCGTCGCATTGTGACGCCGTGCGTCGCGCTCGGTACCCGTTCGCTGCTCTTCTGGGCACTATCGACTCCATGACCCGCCAGATCCGCTTCAACGCCTTCGACATGAACTGCGTCGCCCATCAGTCCTCGGGCATGTGGCGCCACCCCCAGGACCAGTCCTGGCGCTACAAGGACCTCTCGTACTGGACCGACCTGGCGAAGCTGCTCGAGCGCGGCACGTTCGACGGTATCTTCATCGCCGACGTGCTCGGCACCTACGACGTCTACGGCGGCTCGAACGAGGCGGCGATCCGCCACGGCGCGCAGGTCCCCGTCAACGACCCGATCCTCCTCGTCTCGGCGATGGCCGCCGCGACCGAGCACCTCGGGTTCGGCATCACCGCGGGCACCGCCTACGAGCACCCGTACCCGTTCGCGCGGCGCATGTCGACGCTCGACCACCTGACGAAGGGCCGCGTCGGCTGGAACGTCGTCACCGGCTACCTCCCCAGCGCCGCCCGCAACATGGGCCACGAGGACCAGCTCGAGCACGACGACCGCTACGACGTCGCCGACGAGTACCTCGAGGTGCTCTACAAGCTGTGGGAGGGGTCGTGGGAGGACGACGCGGTCGTCCGCGACCGCGAGTCCGGCGTGTTCACCGACCCGGCGAAGGTGCACGAGATCGGGCACCGCGGTAAGAACTTCACCGTCCCCGGCATCCACCTCTCGGAGCCGTCGGTGCAGCGGACCCCCGTCATCTACCAGGCGGGAGCGTCGCCGCGCGGCATCCGCTTCGCGGCGGGCAACGCGGAGGCGATCTTCGTCGCGTCCTCGACGAAGGCCGGCCTGAAGGCGACCGTCTCGCGCATCCGCGACGCCCTCGAGGCGGCCGGCCGCGACCGCTACTCCGCGAAGATCTACACGCTGCTGACGATCATCACCGCCGAGACCAGCGAGGCCGCGCACGAGAAGCACCGCGACTACCTCTCCTACGGGAGCGAGGAGGGGGCGCTGGTCTTCATGTCGGGCTGGATGGGCATCGACCTGTCGCAGTACGACCTCGACGAGCCGATCGGCAACGTGAAGAGCAACGCGATCCAGTCGGCCGTCGCCAACTTCCAGGAGGCGAACGAGGACGGCTCGGAGTGGAAGGTCCGCGACATCGCCAAGCTCAGCGTGATCGGCGGGCTCGGCCCGTTCGTCGTCGGCTCGCCCGCAGAGGTCGCCGACCATCTGCAGGAGTGGGTCGAGGAGACCGACGTGGACGGGTTCAACCTCGCCTACGCGATCACGCCCGGCACCTTCGAGGACGTGGTGGAGTTCATCGTGCCGGAGCTGCGCCGCCGCGGCGCGTACCCGGAGGAGTACGTCGAGGGCAGCCTCCGCCAGAAGCTGCACGGCCGCGGCGACCGGCTGCCGGAGGAGCACCTCGGCGCCGGCTTCCGCTACGCGCCGGCGGCGGTCTGACGACAGGGGGCGCCGGGCGGCCGGTGGGGGCGGGGGTCTCCATAGGCCGCTCCGCGGCCGCGCCGGACGCACGAGCACCCCGCCGCGATGCGCGACGGGGTGCTCGGGACGTGCGGAGGGGCTCAGCCCTCGAAGGTGGCGTCGAGCGTGATGTCGACCCCGGTGAGCGCCTTGCTGACGGGACAGGTCTCCTTGGCCTCGTCGGCGGCCTTGAGGAAGGCGGCCTCGTCGATGCCGGAGACCTCGCCGCTCACGATGAGCTTGATGCCGGTGAGCTTGAATCCGCCGGCCGAGTCCGGGCCGAGCGAGACGTCGGCGCGGACGTCGAGCGCCTCGACGGTGCCGCCGGCCTGGCCGAGGACGGCCGAGAACTGCATCGCGTAGCAGGCGGAGTGGGCGGCCGCGAGGAGCTCCTCGGGGCTGGTCGAGCCGTTGGCGTCGTCGGCGGCGCGCTTGGGGAACGAGACGTCGTAGGTGCCGATCTTCGAGCTCGAGAGCTCGACCTGGCCCTCGCCGGTCTCGAGCGAGCCGTTCCAGGCGGTGCGTGCGGTACGAGTGGGCATGAGTCCTCCTTGGGGGGGGCGGGGAGAACCGTAGAACGATCGTTCTCCCCTGATGCGCCGAGCCTAGGTGGTACGCGCGGCGTCCTGCAACCACCGGCCTCGGACCCTCGGCGAGATGCCAGTCCGGCGCGCCTCCGTCGGCGTGTCGCGTACGGGAGCGGCCTGTCGCGGAGGAGAGGACGGGGCCTCGGTTCAGTGCACGAGCTTCAGGCCGACGACGCAGCCGACGATCCCGAGGACCAGCAGCGTGCGCACGAGCGAGAAGCCCTCGCCGCCGAAGAACATGCCGTAGAGCACGGTCAGCGAAGCGCCGATCCCGACCCAGACCGCGTACGCGGTGCCGGTGGGCAGCTCGCGCATCGCGTAGGCGAGGCCGGCCATGCTCGCGACGACGCCGACTCCGAAGACGACCGACGGGCCGAGCCGCGTGAAGCCCTCCGACTTGCCGAGGGCGGTGGCCCACACGGCCTCGAGGACACCGGAGAGGATGAGGACGATCCAGGACATGACAGCTCCTACGAGTCAGTCTTGTCGCGTTCCGGGTACTGCTCCCTCGTCCGGTCGCCGTCATCGGCTCCGGACAGTCTGCCCGTGCGCGCTGGGCAGGCCCTGGGCAGCGCGCGGCGGGGGCGGAGCCGCCGCGACCGCGGCTCCGCCCGCCGCCCTCAGCGCGGCTGAGCCGGGTTCGTCGGCACTCCGTGCGAGGGCGGATTGATCGCCGGACCGGACGTCGCCGGCGAGACCGGCGATCCGGACGACGAGCGGGACACCTCGGGCAGCGACTCCGGCACGCTGCCTGTCGGCTCCGCTCCCCCGCGCAGCTGCTCGAGGCGCGAGTGCAGGATCGTCGTCACCGGCAGTCGGTGCCCGTGCGCCTCCTCGTAGGCGAGCAGCGCGCCGAGGCCGGCCTCGTCGAGCGGGCGGATGCGCTCCGCGAGCGTGGCGAGCGGGATGTCGTTCCAGTCGGGGAGCGGCAGCTCCTCGCGGGAGGGTGTGTCGGTCATTCGTGCTCCTTCCGTTCCCTCCATCCCACGCCTCGGACGGCCGTCCGCCCAGGGGCTTGACCGGTCGCGCGGCGGTCGGGAGGGACGGTCCGGCGGAGCGGCGGCCCCGCCGGGACCGTCAGCGGATCAGGCGGTGCGGCGGGAGGAGCGGCGGGTCGCCAGGTGCACGAGGACTCCGACCACGAGGAGGATCCCCGCGTAGAGCCAGACGATCGGGTCCTGCTGGCTGAGGAGCAGCACGCACGAGGCGACGCCGAGCACGGGGATCGCCGTCCACACGCGGAAGTGGTCGTGCTCGACCTTGTCGCGCCGCAGCACGAGCACCGAGACGTTCGTGCTGATGAACACCAGCAGGAGGAGCAGCACCACGGTCTCGGCGAGGGTCGCCAGATCGCCGACCAGAGTCAGGAGGCACGCCGCCAGCGTGGTCACCGCGATGGCCACCCACGGCGTCCGGCGCTTCGGCAGCACGTGGCCGAGCACGTCCGGGAGGAGGCCGTCCTTCGCCATGCCGTAGGTGACGCGGCTCGCCATGATCATGGTCAGCAGCGCTCCGTTGGCGACCGCGACGAGCGCGATCAGGCTGAACAGCCACGCCGGCACCCCGGCTCCGCTCGCCGTCACGACGTCGAGCAGCGGGGCGGAGGATCCGGACAGCTCGTCGGCGGGCAGCGCGATCGAGCTCGCGAGGCCGACCAGGACGTACACCGCACCGGCCGTCAGCAGCGAGCCGAACAGCGCGCGCGGGTAGACGCGGCTGGGGTCGCGGATCTCCTCGGCGATGTTGGCCGAGGTCTCGAAGCCGACGAAGGAGTAGTACGCGATGATCGCCGCGCCGAGCACCGCCAGCGCCGGCGCCTGCTCGGAGCTGAGCTCGACCGTGCGGGAGAGGTCGCCGCCTCCGCCCGCCACCAGCAGCGCGACGCATCCGATCACGATCAGCAGGCCGCCGACCTCGATCACGGTCATCACCGTGTTGCTGAGCAGCGACTCCGCGACGCCCCGCGCATTGAGGCACGCGACGAGGATCAGGAAGACGATGGCCGTCGGCACGGTCGGCACGTCGAGGAAGGTGCCGAGGTAGTCGCCGGCGAACGCGAGCGACAGACCGGCCGCGCTGGTCACTCCGGCCGCGAGCATGGCGAAGCCGACCAGGAACGAGACGATCGGACGCTTGAAGGCCCGCTGCGCGAACACCGCCGCGCCTCCCGCCTTCGGGTACTTGGTCACCAGCTCGGCGTAGGAGCCGGCGGTCAGCAGCGCGAGGCCGAGCGCGAGCAGGAGGGGCATCCAGACGGCGCCGCCGACCTCCGCCGAGAGCGTGCCCATGAGGGCGTAGATGCCCGCGCCGAGGACGTCGCCGAGGATGAAGAAGTAGAGCAGCGGGCCGGTGATGCGGCGGCGCAGGGAGGTGCCGCCGGCCTCTCCGGCCGCGGGGGCGTCGCTCGTGGTGGCCATGTCGTCCTCTCGTCGCGCGCTCGGGAGCGAGCACGACGGGCCACGCTAGGGAGGAGGGGGCCGGGAGGTCGAGAAGGTTGACCGGGCGGGGTCGAGGGCGCTACACGCGCGGGACGGGGCGTCTGCGGAGCGGGCGCCTGCGGGCCGGGCGCGACTTGCGGGCCCGGCGCCTTCCGCGGGCCGGGCGCGTTCCCCGATCGGGCACGGCATGCCGCGCCCCGCGCCGGCCGTCAGCCGAGGACGACGTGCTCCCCGCCGCGCTGCTCGGCGATCTCCTCGCCGACCTCCTCCGCCTCCTGGCGCGACTCGTGGTGGCTCAGCGGGACCCGGGCGTGGGCGATGCGGTTGTGCCAGCCCTGCTCGTCGGAGTAGGTCTCGATGGGGAGGACGGTCGTGGTGCTCATGGTGCTCCTTCGTGGTGGTCCCTCCATGGCACCTCGCGCCCCCCGCCGCTCGGGAGAGGGTTGACGCGAGCCCGTGTCTCGAGCAGGACCGAGGCGTCTCGGCGGTCCAGCAGCGAGCGGCGGCGGCGCGGCGGGTCAGGGCGAGACCATGCCGCCGTTCACGTTGAGGGTCTCGCCGGCGACGAAGCTCGACTCGGCGGACGCGAGGAACACGTAGGCCGGGGCCTGCTCGGCGGGCTGCGCGGCACGGCCCATCGGCGACTCGCTGGAGCCGAAGTCGGGCAGGCTCTCGGGGTCGACGCCGCCGCTCACCTGCAGGGCGGTCCACGTCGGGCCGGGCGCCACGACGTTCACGCGGATGCCCTTCGCGGCGAGCTGCTGCGCGAGGCCCTTCGAGAGGTTGTTGATCGCGCCCTTCGTCATCGCGTAGTCGAGTCGGTCGGGGGCGGGTTTGTGCGCCTCCGCCGACGCCGTGTTGATGATCGTGGCGCCCGCGGGCAGGTGCGGGAGGGCCGCGCGGATGATCCGGAACGGAGCGAAGACGTTGACCGCGAAGGTCGCCTCGAACTGCTCATCGGTGATGTCGAGCAGGTCCTCCTTCCAGATCTGCTTCCCGGCCACGTTGACCACCGCGTCGAGCCCGCCGAGGCCCTCGACCGCCTCCGCCACGAGCCGCGTGCAGTACTCGGCACTCGTGAGATCGCCGGGGATCGGCACGGCGGTGCGCCCCTCCGCGCGGATCAGCCCGATCACGTGCTGCGCGTCCTCCTCCTCGCTCGGGAGGTAGGCGAGGGCGACGTCGGCCCCCTCGCGGGCGAAGGCGATGGCCACGGCTGCGCCGATCCCGGAGTCGGCTCCCGTGATGAGCGCGCGGCGGCCCGCGAGCCTGCCGGTGCCGCGGTAGCTCTCCTCGCCGAGGTCGGGCACCGGGGTCATCCGCGACTGCAGCCCGGGCTCGGGCTGCTGCTGGACCGGCGGAGTCACGTCCGGGTACTGGGTGGCGGGGTTCGTGAACGTGTACTGGTCGGGCATGGCTCCTCCGTCCGCGGCACCCGGATCGGGCCGCTCCCCTCCATCCCAGGCGAGCCGCGCCTCCGGGGCCACCCCGTGCACGGGCGGGCGGCGCTGTGGTAGCCGGCGCCGCGGACCAGGAGCCGCCTCCGGTGAGGCCGCCCGTGCCGTGCCGTGCCGACCGCTGACGGTGCGTCTGGGCCTCGAGTGGCGGGACGTCAGCCGCACCAGGCAGGAGCAGGAGGTCGTCCGCCTCAGCAGCGGACCGGTGTCCTGTTGCGGACATGTCCACCCTCGGACACGGCCTGAGACCTACCTTTCGTTCATGATCGAATCCTCGAAGAAGTCCCGCCGGCGTGGACTGAAGAACGCCGGAATCGCCGTCGCCGTCGCCTTGGCGGTCGTCGCCGGCGGGAGCGCCGCGGCATCCGCTGCGACGACGACGTCGCCCGCCTACTACGGATGCCTGCAGCAGGGCCTCCTCTTCAAGGTCGGCACGACCTCGCCGACGTGCCCGAAGGGCGCCACCACGGCCAGCTGGAACCTGCAGGGACCGGTCGGCAAGACGGGGCCGGCGGGCGTTCCCGGAGCAGTGGGACAGGTCGGCAGGACCGGCGCCACGGGCGCGGTGGGCTCTACGGGTCCTGCCGGAGCAGTGGGGCCGATCGGTTCTCCGGGAGCGGACGGGGCGGACGGGGCGCCTGGTCCCGCCGGAGCGGACGGAGAGATCGGCGCGACGGGAGCGGACGGAGCCGCCGGCCTCCCCGGAGCAGACGGAGCCCCCGGCCTCCCCGGAGCAGACGGAGCCCCCGGGCTCCCCGGAGCAGACGGAGCCCCCGGGCCGATCGGAGAGATCGGAGCCACCGGAATGGACGGAGAGACCGGGCCCGCAGGGCCTCCCGGAGCGGATGGAGCGGCCGGACCCGCCGGACCCGCGGGCGGAGGCGCCACATACGCCACAGTCACCGCGACCAGGACTGGAATCTACGCGAACAACGTGCAGACACTCTCCGCCACCTGCACCGGCGCGACGCCGAATGTCATCGGAGGCGGTTTCTCCTGGACCGAGGTCGACGGCAGCAGCCCCTACAAGTCGGAGATCTCCACGAGCGCTCCGGTCGGATCCGGTACATGGACCGTCACCGGGTCCGCCTACGCCGTCAACGGCACGCTGACCCTCAGCGTCTACGCACTCTGCGCGTCGTGACCACGGTCTGAGGCGCGGACTCCGGGGCCGTCGAGAGGGGGCGGCCCGACCCTCGGACGCGGCCGCCCCTCGCGATGCGCCCGGCCGACGCCGCCGTGCGCTCGCATGGGCTCGGACGGAGACGACCGCGGCCGGGCGGTCGGGCCTCGCTGAGGTGACGGCGCGGCGAGCGGAGTGCGGCTCGCCCGTGCGGAGCAGGAGGAGCGAGGAACCCGGCTCGCCCGTGCGGGGCGGGTGGAGCACGGAGCCGTAGGAGTGTGCAGCGGCAGAGTGGACGGACCAGCCGCTGACCCGGACGGAGGAGCCTTCGACAGGGCGGTCGAGCCGGTCCGGACCCGAGGAGAGCGCCGACGACGACGACCCCGCGCGCCGACGCCGCGCGGGCGTGCGAGGCTTGATGGTCGTCCCCCTCCCGCCCGCACCGCCGCCGTCGCCCGGGCGTCGACGATCAGGCTGACGACGAGCCCCACCGCGACGATGACGATCGCGACCCACGGCAGCACGTCGAGCC
>NZ_PSWE01000023.1:0-54888 GCF_002932195.1 Rathayibacter sp. AY1C4
CGCGAGCACCGGCGTCGAGACGGGCTGGACCGCCGCGGCGGCTCTCGCCCCGCTCGCGGCGGGAACGCCGACGGCCCGGAGGACACTGTCCCCCGGGCCGTCGGCGTCCGTCAGCGCGCGTCGCGGCGGCGGCGCGTGACTCCGAGCGCGAGCGCTCCACCGGCGAGCAGGGCGAGAGCCGCCGCGGCGGTCCAGCCCGTCTCGACGCCGGTGCTCGCGAGTCCCGAGCCGGTCCGCGGAGGAACGGCGCCGGCCGGAGCGGGAGCCGGCGCGCGGGTCGGCTCGGCCGAGGGGTGCGCGGTCGGCGCCGTGGTCGGCTCACCCGTCGGCGCCACCGTCGGCTCGACGGTCGGCCCAACAGTCGGTCCCGGCGTCGGTACCGTCCCCGTCCCGAACACGGACGCCGCGGAGCCGAGCGATGCGAGCACCGTCTCGCCGTTCGCGTCGTCCACGCCGTCGTTGTCGGTCACCGCGAACACCTCGCCGGAGCCGGTGATCCCGAGGCCCTCGAGCTTCTCCTGGGTCCAGCCGTTCCCGGCCTGCAACGCGGGCAGCACGTCGACCGCGAGGGTCTTCTCGAGCATCGGCAGCGTCTCTCCGACCGCCGCGCCGGCCTCCGTCGGCAGCGGCACCGTGTACACGGCCTTCAGCGCGGCGTCCGGCCCGTTGAGCTTGTCGCGCTCGATCACCGCGAGCGTGCCCGCGGGGGTCAGCGTGATCTCCGAGAGCCCGTTCCAGTCGCCGTCCGCCCCGGACACGGCCTCCAGCGGGTAGCCGAAGAAGCTCCAGCTGTCGGCGGCGACGTCGTAGCGCCCGATCCGGACCACTCCGTCGGCGTCGATCGAGGCCTCGCGCTGCAGCGCCGTCCAGACGATCTCACCGGCGGCACTGTCCTCGACGGTCACTCCCTCGAAGCCCTGCTTGCCCAGCGCGGTGGCGAGCTCCGCGGGCAGGGCGATCCGCTCGGTCACCGCGGCGTCCGCGTCGAGTCGCAGGAGTGCGTTGCCGTCGCCTGTCCCGCCCTCCGTCACGGCCCAGAAGCCGCCGTCGACGCGGGCGGCGATCCCCTCCAGATCCAGAGCGGCGGGCTCGCCGCCCTCGGTCACCGTGAGGGTCGTGTCGAGCAGCGCCGGCGAGACGGAGGTGTCGATCGAGTGGAGTGTGCTCGGCGCGTAGGCGCTGTCGCTCACCGCGTACAGGCGGTCGGGCGCCGCCGGGTCGGTTGAGAGGCCCGAGAGCGCGCCCCAGGGCAGCGGCGATCCGTCGACGTCGGCCGACAGCACGGTCGGGAACGCGGGGGCGGAGGCGCCGAGCGCGTAGAGCTGCACGCTCGCGCGGACGGCGGCCTCGGCGTCGTCGGTCTCGCTCGAGACGACCAGCAGGTCGCGCTCGGGCAGGGCGAGCAGCCCCTCCGGGCCGGGCGTCGACGGCAGCGCCTGCACGAAGCGCGGCGCGGTCGGCTCCGACACGTCGTAGACGGCCACGAAGTTGGCCCGCTCGGCGCCGACGAACACGTAGGGGACGCCGTCGAAGGTGGCCGAGAGCAGGCCCTCGGGCTCGGAGCCCTTCGCGTCGGAGCGCTTGTCCGGGTAGAGCCCGAGGCGCACCGCGAGGTGGTCGAACGAGTTCCCGGCGTCCCACTGCACGGCCCCGGTCGCGGCGTCGAGGATCGACCAGCCGCGCGTGCCGCCCTTCCAGTCGCCCTCGTTCGCGATCGCGACGTGGTCGTCGCCGACCCAGCCGATCGCGTCGGGCTCGCGCGGGACGTCGGTGATCGAGCCGGTCAGCGAGATCGAGTCGTCGTCGAGCGTGTCGATGCCGCTGACGGAGGCGGTGCCCGCGGTGTACGAGGCGGTGACGGAGCGGGTGGCCAGGTCGACGATCGCGACGGCGTTGTTCTCCTGCAGCGTCACGGCGACGGCCGTGTCGGCCGGGTTGATCGAGACGTACTCGGGCTCCGGGTCCGACGGGGTGTCGAGGCCGGCGAGACCGGTGAGGTCGACGTGCTCCGGCACCCAGGCGGAGGGGTCGCCCGCGAGGTCCATCACCACGAGCTCCCCGGCGGGCGCCTGCGGGAGGTCGCCCTCCTCGCTGCCCTCGGGGGCGAGGTCCTCGTCGCGCTGGTTCTCGATCGCGATGACCGCGGTCGAGCCGTCGGTGGTGACGTCGATGGAGTCGGGCTGGCCGCCGAGCTCGATGCTCGCGACGGGCGCGAGGTCGTCGGCGTGCAGCACGCTGACGTGGCCGGAGGGGTTCGCGAAGTCGCCGTCGCTCGTGTCGACCACCGCGAGGACGTACTCGCCGGTCGCGTAGACCGAGGTCGGCTCGCCGCCCACGCCGACGCCGCCGCGCGGCTCGGGGGCGTCGGGGTCCGAGATGTCGAGGACGTCGATGCGCTGCCCGGCGGAGTCCGTCGAGTAGACCAGGCGGCCGTCGGGCGACGCGCTCGAGATCTCGGCGACGGCGGAGTCGGCGGACGGGTCGGCCGCGTTGAGGTAGGCCGGCACCGTGGCGATGCGGGTGAAGAAGGAGTCGCCCGCGGCGGAGGCGGGCAGGGCCGCGGCTCCGAGGGTGCAGCCGGCGAGGGTGACGGTGAGGGCGAGGGCGGCGGTGCGGGTGCGGGTGCGGGTGTGACGAGAGGACACGGGTCTCCTGAGCGGCTTCGAAGGAACCCGCCCACGCTGGCCGCCCCCGGTGAACGCACCGCCGCCCGCAGGTGTCCGCCCGGCGAACGCGCGGTGGCGGAGCCGCGACCGGGCGGGGTCTCGAGACGCCGGCACGGACGCCTCGAGATCCGCCAGGCGGCGTGGTCAGCGCGCGAGGCCCTCCGCGGCCGAGCCCCAGGAGCCGAGGGCCGCGCGGACTCGCTCGTCACGCGCGAGCGTCAGCGCCTCCGCGTACCCCTCCTCCAGCACGTCGTCGAGCCGCACCCGCGCACCCGTCTCGGAGGAGCGGACGGCCGCCTCCACCATCGCGAGGCTCCGCACGTTCGAGTGCACCTCGCCCGAGGGCACCGCCCCCGAGCCCAGCACCCGCACGAACTCCGCGAGCGAGCCCGCGATCTCCTCGGGCACGGGCTCGAGCGTGGCGGTCCGCACCGCCTCCGACTCGCGCGACTGCCACTCCGGAGCGCCGTCGCCGTCCCAGTGCGCGGTGCCGCCGGCCCCGTTCACGCGCCAGTCGCCGTTCCACGAGGTCTCGAGGCCGTCGGCGCACCAGCTGCCGGTGTAGCTGAAGCGCACTCCGCCGGCGAACTCGAACACGGCGCTCGCCGCGGCTCCGTCGGCGTACCAGCTCCAGGCCGGGTTGTACTCCTCGCAGTAGACCGCGACCGGGTCGCTGTCGAGCAGGTACCGCGCCGCGTCGAAGGCGTGGATCGCCATGTCGACCAGGAGCACGTGGTCCATCTCGTCGCGGAAGCCGCCGAAGCGGGGCGCCTTCGCGAAGTGCACGGAGGCGGTGCCCAGCTGCCCGAGCCCGGCGATCTGCTCGCGGAAGGCGGTGATCGCCGCGTAGTAGCGGCGCGACTGGCTGGTCATCAGGAGCCGGCCCGAGGCCTCGGCCGTCGCCGCGAGCACCAGCGCCTCGGCGATGGTCGGCGCGATCGGCTTCTCGGAGAGCACGGGCAGCCCGGCGAACAGCGCCTCCGAGCTGACGGGCAGATGCGCCCGCGGCACGGTCACGTTGACCACGGCGTCGGCGCCGGAGCGCGCGGCGACCTCGGCGACGGAGGTGCCGACCGCGACCGGGCCGACCCCCTCCTCCTCCGCGGCAGCCGTCGCGAGGTCGACGTCGAGGTCGACCAGGCCGACGAGCTCGGCGTCCGGGGAGTCGCGGATGGTGCGGATCCAGGCGCGGCCCATCGCGCCGGCGCCGACCTGGACGAGGCGGACCGTCATCGGACGAGCGCTCCCTCGTAGTCCTGGCCGTTGTGGAAGTCCTCGGTCTCGTAGCGCTGCAGCACCGGGAGGCGGCGCTCGGGGCGCGAGGAGCGCACCCACTCGACGCCGTTCGCGATCACGCGGCGCACCTCGGCCTGGTGGTAGACGGGGTAGTCCTGGTCGCCGGGGGAGAAGAAGAAGATGCGCCCGTGGCCGCGCTTCCAGGTCATGCCGGAGCGGAAGACCTCGCCGCCCGTGAAGGTCGAGAGGAACACGAGCTCGTCGGGCGCCGGCACGTCGAAGAACTCGCCGTACATCTCCTGCTGCGGGATCAGGAAGGGGTGCGGGATCCCCTGGGCGATGGGGTGCGTGGGGTCGACGGTCCAGACCAGCTCGCGGTCCTGCTCCGAGCGCCAGCGCAGCGTGCAGGTGGTGCCCATGAGCTTGCCGAAGATCTTCGACCAGTGGCCGGAGTGCAGGACGACGAGGCCCATGCCCGAGAGGACGTGACGCTGGACGCGCTCGACGATCTCGTCGGAGACGTCGCCGTGGGCCATGTGGCCCCACCAGACGAGCACGTCGGTGGCGTCGAGGACGTCCTCGGTGAGGCCGTGCTCGGGCTCGTCGAGCGTGGTGGTGGAGACGGTGGCGCGCTCGCCGAGGTTCTCGCGGATGCCGTCGGCGATCGTGCTGTGCATGCCGTCGGGGTAGATCGCGCGGACCTTCTCCTCGATCTGCTCATGGCGGTTCTCGCCCCAGACGAGGACGCGGACGGGGGAGGAGGGTGTGGTCACGGTGTTCCTTCTTCGACGGTGGAGACGGTGCGGCGGTGGGCGGCCCGACACGGGGTTAACCGCTTTACCGGCCGCGTCTCCTAGGATGCGGGAGACGTCCGCCCCGCGTCAACCACGGCCGGGCGGCGCGAGCGGAGGAGGCGCGGTGGCCACGATGAGGGATGTCGCGCGCCTCGCGGGGGTCTCGATCGCGACGGTGTCGTTCGTGGTCAACGACACCAAGCCCGTCTCGCCCGAGACCCGCGAGCGGGTGCGGGCGGCGATGCACGAGCTCGGCTTCCGGCCGCACGCCCTGGCCCGCGCCCTCGCGCGGCGCCGCTCGGGGATCGTCGCGGTCGTCTATCCGCTCGTGTCGAGCCGGCCGCTCAACACCGCCACCTCGTTCCTGCTCGGAGCCGCCGAGGCCGCGGCGGAGCAGGACCACTCGATCGTCCTGTGGCCGACGGTCGGCGGCTCCGACCGCCTCGCCGACCTGCGCGCCGACGGCCTGATCGACGGCGTCGTGCTGATGCAGGTCACCAGCGAGGACGAGCGCGTGCCGGTCCTTCGGGACTCCGGCACGCCCTTCGCCCTCATCGGGCGCACCCGCGACCCGTCCGCCCTCGACTGGGTCGACATCGACTTCGAGGGGATGGTCGAGGAGGCGCTCGGCCGGCTCGCCGGCCTGGGGCACGCGCGGGTGGCGCTCGTGCTCGGCCCGGACCGCGACGCCGCGGCCGACTTCGGCCCCTATGCGCGCACCCAGGAGGCGTTCGCGCTCGCCTGCGCGGCCCGCGGCGTCGAGGGCGTGCTGCTGCGCTGCGAGGAGTCGCCCGCCGGTGGCCGCACCCTCGCCCGCTCGTTCGACCCCGCCTCCGCGACCGCCGTGGTGATCGTCAACGGGGGCGCCGCCGTCGGGTTCGCGCACGAGGTGCGGCACCGCGGGCTGCGCGTGCCCGAGGACCTCTCGATCGTCCTGCTCGCCTCCGACCCCGACGTCGCCGACCTGGCCGACCCGGCACTCGACCTGCTCGTCGCGCCCGGCCGCGAGCTCGGCCGCCGCGGAGTGGAGGCGCTGCTCGCCCGCCTCGCCGACCCGGCGGCGCCGCTCCTCCAGGAGCGCATCGGCGGCCCGTGGCGCCCCGGCGGCTCGGTCGCCCCTCCGCGCTGACGGCCGGCGCCCCGGGAAGCCCCGGGAGCGCGCGCTACGGCACGATCGAGTCGATGTAGCCGCCGTCGACGCGCACGGCGGCGCCCGTGGTGGCCGAGGCGAGCGGGGAGGCGAGGTACGCCACCATGTGGGCGATCTCCTCCGGCTCGATGAGGCGCTTCAGCAGCGACTGCGGCCGGTGCAGGCGCATGAACTCGCGCTGCGCCTCCTCCCACGGGAGCTCGCGGTCGACCAGCTCGTAGACGAAGTCCTCGACGCCGCCCGTGTGGGTCGGCCCGGCGAGCACGCTGTTCACCGTCACCCCGGTGCCGGCGGAGGCCTTGGCGAAGCCGCGCGAGACGCCCAGCAGCGCGGTCTTCGACACTCCGTAGTGGATCATCTCGGCGGGCGTGACGACGGCGGAGTCGCTGCCGATGTAGAGGACGCGGCCCCACTCGCGCTCCATCATCCCCGGGAGGTAGGCGCGGGTGAGGCGCACGCCGGTGAGCACGTTGACCTCGAAGTAGCGGCGCCACTCGTCGTCGTCGATGGAGAGCGCATCGGCGGAGCCGAAGATCCCGAGGTTGTTGACGAGCACGTCCACGTCGGCGGCCGCGCGCAGGAGGGAGGCCGTGCCCTTCTCCGTCGACACGTCGGCCGCGACTCCGCGCACCCGCGCCTCCGGCACCGCCGCGCCGACGGCCTCGATCGCCCGGCGGATCGACCGCTCGGAGCGGGCGTTCACGATCACCTCGGCGCCCGCCTCCGCGAGCGTCGTCGCGATGGCCAGCCCGATGCCCTGCCCCGACCCCGTGACGAGGGCCGTGCGCCCGGTGAGATCCAACCCGATCATGCTGCTCCGCTCCGCTCCGCGCCGCCGCCCGCCGGCCGCGCTCGGGGTCGAGCATGCCACCGAGCCCTGACATCCGGCCCGCTTCCGGCTGAGGACGCCCGCGGGTCGCCGCGGCATCGCTCGGAACGGCGGAGACCGTTGCCAACCGGACACTCGTGCGTTACGGTCTAATCAATCGGCAATACGTATTACCCGCGGGTAGTAGGCCGATGACCCAGACTGTCGACGAGGACGAGGCGGACGCGTGACCCCGATGCAAGCAGATGTCGCCGTGATCGGCGGCGGCCTCGGAGGAGTGGCGGCGGCGATCGCCCTCGCCCGCAACGGCCTCTCGGTCGTGCTGACCGAGCAGTACCCGTGGCTGGGCGGCCAGCTCACCTCGCAGGGCGTCCCGCCGGACGAGCACACCTGGGTCGAGCAGTTCGGCGTCACCGCCGACTACCGGCGCCTCCGGGACGGCATCCGCGGCTACTACCGCCGCAACTACCCCCTCACCGCCGAGGCGATGCGCGACGACCGCCTGAACCCCGGCCGCGGACTCGTGAGCCGGCTCTGCGCCGAGCCCCGCGTCGCCGTCGCCGTGCTCGACGAGATGCTCGCCCCCTACCGCTCGAGCGGAGCGATCCGCGTCGTCACCGGCGTCGTCCCCTTCGCCGTCGACGGCGGCCCGGGCCGGATCGAGCGCGTCCTGCTGCGCGACGCGGTCTCGGGCGAGGAGCTCGCCGTCTCCGGACGGTACGTGGTCGACGCGACCGAGACGGGGGAGCTGCTCCCCCTCGCGGAGGTCGACTACGTCACGGGGTCCGAGTCGCGCGACGAGCACGGCGAGCCCAGCGCTCCCGCCGTCGCCGACCCGATGAACGTGCAGGCCGTCACCTGGTGCTTCGGCTTCGACAGCGCGGACGGCGACCACACCATCGAGCGCCCGGCCGACTACGACTACTGGCACGAGTACGAGGTGCCGTTCTGGGGCGGGAAGCTCCTCTCCTTCACCGCGCCGAACCCGAGGACGCTGCGCCCCGAGACCCGCACGATGCACGTCAACGCCGTGGGCGACACCCGCACCGCCGACCAGCGCGCGCAGGGCGGGGACACCGACCTCTGGATGTTCCGCCGGATCCTCGCGACCGAGACCCTCCGGCCGGGCGCGCTCGACAGCGACATCGTGCTCGCGAACTGGCCGATGCTCGACTACCTCGACAGCTCGATCCTCGACGTTCCGGAGCCGGAGAAGCACCTCGCCGGCGCCCGCGCGCTCTCGCTGTCGTACTTCTACTGGCTCCAGACCGAGGCGCCCCGGCCCGACGGCGGCCGCGGCTGGCCCGGGCTCCGGCTCCGCGGCGACGTGATGGGCACCGCCGACGGCCTCGCGCAGGCCCCCTACATCCGCGAGTCCCGCCGGATCCGCGCGCTCACCACCGTGCGCGAGCAGGACGTCTCCGTCGCCGCCCGCGGGACGGGGAGCCCTGCGCGCTTCGACGACTCCGTCGGCGTGGGCATGTACCGGATCGACCTGCACCCGACCACCGGAGGCGACAACTACCTCGACGTGGAGTGCTCGCCGTTCGAGATCCCGCTCGGCGCCCTCGTGCCGCGCACCCCGACGAACCTGCTGCCCGGGGGCAAGAACATCGGGACGACGCACATCACCAACGGCGCGTACCGCCTCCACCCCGTGGAGTGGAACATCGGCGAGGCCGTCGGCGAGCTGGCGGCCCTCGCCCTCGCCGAGGACCTGTCGCCCCACGAGATCGCCGCCGACCCCGCCCTCGTCGCCCGCCTGCAGGCGAGGCTCGAGTCGCGCGGCGTAGAGACCCACTGGCCCGACGTCGTCGGGTACTGACCGGGAACACCGAGAAGACCATTGGAGAAAGAGAGACGATGAGACCAGCGAAGAAGCTGATGGCCTCGCTCGCCGCAGTCGGAGTGATCGCCGCCCTCTCGGGCTGCGGCGCCGCCGGCGGCGGGGACGACTCAGCACCCGTCGCTCTGAGGATGTCCGTCTGGACCTCCGACGAGAAGCAGCTCGCCCTGTTCGACTCGATGGCCGACGAGTACATCGCCGACCACCCCGAGATCGAGTCCGTGACCTTCGAGTCCCTCCCGTTCGCGGACTACAACTCGACCCTGACCACGCAGGCCGCGGGCGGCAACGCCCCCGACCTCGCCTGGGTCGGCGACATCGCGAAGGACCTGATCGACGCCGGAGCGCTCGCTCCGCTGACCGAGACCTTCGAGGGGACCGAGGGCTACGAGTACGACGACATCCTGCCCAGCGTGGCGCAGTCGTTCAGCCAGGACGGCGAGCTCTACGCGTACCCGTTCTCCAACTCGCCGTTCGCGCTGTACGTGAACCAGGACCTCATCGCGCAGGCCGGGCAGACCGTCGACCCCGCGACGCTCAGCTGGGAGGACGTCGACCGCATCGGCGCGGCCGTCAACGAGTCGACCGGCAAGGCCGGCTACATCATCCGCGACTTCGACTTCTCGGGCTGGCTGAGCCTCGCGAACCTCTGGGCGGGCTGGGGAGCCCAGCCGTGGAGCGACGACGGGACCCAGTGCACGATGGACTCGCCCGAGATGGTGGAGGCGTTCCAGTTCTTCCACGACTCGGTCTACGTCAGCGGCGCGACCCCCGGACCCGGCGTGACGGCGGACTTCTTCGCCGGCGACGCCGCGTTCACGACCGCGCAGGTCTCGCGCGCGAGCCTGCTCGACGGCTCGTTCCCGTTCGAGATCTACCCGCTGCCCGTCGGCCCCGCCGGCGAGTACGGCAACATCGGCCAGGCCGGCATGGCCGCGCTCGCAGGCGGCGACCACGTGGAGGAGGCGACCGGCTTCCTCTCGTTCATGACCAACCCGGAGAACTCCGCCAAGCTCGCGCAGTTCTTCCCGCCGCCCCGCGAGTCGCTGCTGTCCGGTGAGGAGCTGGCGAAGGTCAACACGCGCCTCAGCGCCGAGCAGCTCGACCGCGTCGTGGTCGACGAGCTCGCCGACGTGTCCGCCACCCCTCCGGTGACGAGCCCCGCCGAGATCACCTCGGTCGGCAAGACGGCGCTGGACCGCATGTGGTCGGCCGATGCCGACGTCGCCGAGGTGCTCGGAGGCGTCTGCGACGCCATCGCGCCCGTCCTCCAGGGGAAGTGATCCCGTGACCGCGACCTCGACGGACAGCCGCCGATCCGCTCCCGCCGGCGCCTACTGGAACCTCCGGCGCCGCGACGCGCTCGCCGGCTGGCTCTTCATCGCGCCCCAGCTGCTCGGTGTGATCGTGTTCGTGCTGCTGCCCGTCGGGCTCGCGGTCTGGTTCAGCCTCAACGAGTGGAACGTCTTCACCGGCTCCATGACTTTCGTGGGCGGCGAGAACTACGAGCGGGCGATCAACGACCCGAGCATCGGCGCGGTGCTCGGCACGACCGCGGTCTTCTCCGGGGGAGTGGTCGTCCTGAACCTCGCCCTCGGGCTGGGCCTGGCCGTGCTGCTCAACCGGAGGATCCCGGGCGGCGCCCTGTTCCGCACGCTCTTCTTCTCGCCCGTCGTCATCTCGGTGGTCGCCTGGACCCTCGTCTGGGGCTTCCTCCTCCAGGACAACGGCGCGATCAACGGCCTGCTCTCGCTGGTCGGCCTCGACGGGCCGAACTGGCTCCAGGAGGGGCCCACCGCGATGGCGAGCGTCATCGTCACGCAGGTCATCCGCAGCGTCGGCGTCAACATGGTGCTCTTCCTCGCCGCGCTGCAGGGAGTGCCGGGCGACCTCTACGAGGCGGCCCGCCTGGACGGCGCGAGCCCCCGCGCGATCTTCTTCCGGATCACGCTCCCGCTCATCTCGCCCACCCTGCTCCTCACCGCCATCCTCACGATCGTCGGCTCGCTGCAGGCGTTCGCGCAGGTCGCCGTCCTGACCGAGGGCGGGCCGGAGCTGTCGACGACAGTGCTCGTCTACTACGTGTTCCAACAGGCCTTCGAGTTCAGCGACATCGGCTACGGCGCGACGCTCTCGCTGATGCTGCTCCTCTTCGTCCTGATCCTCACGGTCGTGCAGTGGCAGCTGCGCAGGAAATGGGTCTTCTATGAGAACTGACGCCGTCGTCGAGCAGGGGACCCCGCTCACGCCACGCCTCGAAGCCGTCCCGGAGCCGCCCGTCAAGCGCCGCCGCGGCCGCAGCCCGCTCATGACCGCCCTGCTCGTCGTGACGCTGATCCTGCTCGTGCTGCCGTTCGCGGTGCCGACGTTCTGGATGATCGCCTCGTCGTTCAAGCCGGTGAACGAGATCTTCTCGAACCCGCCGACCCTGCTGCCGGACTCGCCGAGCCTGGCGGGCTACGCCGAGGCGTTCCGGTTCCAGCCGTTCGCGCTCCAGTACTGGAACAGCCTCTACATCGCGGTCACGGTCACCGTGGTGACGCTGCTGGTCTCGAGCCTGGCCGGCTACGCCTTCGCCCGGATCCCGTTCCCGGGCCGCAACGCGGTGTTCCTCGTCGTCCTGACCGGCCTGCTGGTGCCGACGGAGGTGACGATCATCCCGCTGTTCCAGATCTTCCGGCAGCTCGGCTTCATCGACACCCACGTGCCGCTGCTGCTGGTGCCGATGGTCGGAGCGCCGGCGGTGCTGGGCACGTTCATCATGCGGCAGTACTTCATCGCGATGCCCGGCGAGCTCGAGGAGGCCGCGCGCCTGGACGGCCTCGGCCGCTTCGGGATCTGGCGGCGCATCTTCCTGCCGCTGTCCAAGCCCGCGCTGTCGGCCGTCGCGATCCTGACCTTCCTCGGGTCCTGGAACATGTACCTCGAGCCGACGGTCTACCTGACCTCACCCGAGCTCTTCACCCTGCCCCAGGCGCTCACCCGCTTCACCGACGCCTACGGCGGGGAGATGTGGGACGTGCAGCTCGCCGCGGCGACGATGACGGTCGTGCCCGTGCTGGCCGTGTTCCTCCTCGCTCAGCGGCAGTTCGTGGAAGGGCTCGCGCACTCCGGTCTGAAAGGCTGACCCGGTGTTCACGGATCGCCCCCTCGCCGCCCTCCGCGAGTTCCGTGCGGAGGTCGCGGAGCCCGACGACTTCGACGCCTTCTGGCGGGCCACCCTCGCGCTCGGGCGGGAGGGCGGCCCCGGCGTCAGCGCCGTGCCGGTCGACGCGGGCCTCCCGCTGGTGCGGGTGCGGGACGTGCGGTTCCCCGGCTTCGCGGGCGAGCCGATCGCCGCCTGGCTGGTGACCCCCGCGGTCGACCCGGGCGCCCCGCTCCCCGTGGTGATCGAGTACCCCGGGTACGGCAGCGGACGGGGCCGGCCGATCGAGCACCTCTGGATCGCCGCCGCCGGGTACGCGCACCTGGTCGTCGACGCGCGAGGCCAGGGAGCCGGCCGCCTCGCCCGCTCCGGAGCCACTCCCGACCCCCACGGCAGCGGCCCCGCCTACCCCGGGGTCACGACCCGCGGCATCGAGTCGCCCGAGACGTACTACTACCGGCGCCTGATCGCGGACGCGGCGCTCGCCGTCGACTCCGTGGAGGCGCTCCCCGGGCTGGACCCGGACCGGGTGTCGGTCTTCGGCGGCAGCCAGGGCGGAGCGCTCGCGACCGCCGCGGCGGCGCTGCGCCCCCGGGTGCGCGCGGCGATCGCCCTGGTGCCCTTCCTCTCCGACGTCCTCCGCGCCACGACCGTCACGAACGAGGCGCCGTACGTCGAGATCGCCCGCTACCTGGCGACCCGCCCCGAGGACCTCGACGCCGTCGAGCGGACCCTCTCCTACGTCGACGGCGTCCACTTCTCGCGGCGCCTGCGCTGCCGGGTGCACCGCTCGGTCGGCCTGATGGACCCGATCTGCCCGCCCTCGACGGTCTTCGCCTCCCACAACGTCTCCGGCGGCGAGACGTCGATCGACGTGTGGCCGTACAGCGGGCACGAGGGCGGCGGGGTCGGCGACCGCGAGCGGGCGCTGGAGGTGCTGCGGGAGGTCCTCGAGTGACCGCGCGGGCGTGACCCCGCGTCTCAGGGCGCCGGCGCCTCCTCCATCCCGAGCCGCATCGCCAGGTCCATGGCACGCAGGCGGGCCGGCGAGACGTCGTAGGGCAGGCTCCGGATGATCTCGCCGGCGCTCCGGGCGCGGGAGCCCTGTGCGGGATCGGGGGCCGGCGCGGGGTCCTCGGGCGGGTGCGCCTCGTCCCACGCGTCGAAGATCGCCTCATCCTCCTCGAGCTGACCGGACTCCTCGACGACGCGCATCAGCCGGGCCTCGAAGGCGTGCCGCTCCCGCGCCACCTGCTCCACCCGGGGGTCGTCCTCGGCGACCGTGTCGTCGAGGGCCTCCTCGGCGGCGTCGACGCGGTCGGCCTCCGCCCGCAGCGCCGGATCGGCGGCCAGGACCACGAAGCGGCCGGCCTGGGAGACGGCGCCCAGCGGGCCGAACATCCGCTCGGTGACCAGCAGGGTGTCGAGGTCGGCCTGGCGCAGCGAGCCCTCGGGTGCGCCCTCGAGGCGGCGCGAGACGATGTCGTCGAGCAGCCCCAGCCGGCCGCCGAGGGTCCGCATGCGCCGGACCGAGGCCCGCTTCCGCTGCAGCTCCTCCTCCTGCGCGGCGAGCGCGGCGTCCAGCCGCGCGAGGACGCCCGCGACCTCGTCCTCGCGGTCGGCGCTGTCCTCGGCGCCGGCCGGGGCTGCGACGGCGAAGGCGTCCCGGATGTCCTCGAGTGCGACCCCGGCGTCGGCCAGGCGGCGGATCCAGAGCAGCCGGATGATGTCGTCGTAACCGTAGCGCCTGCGGCCGTCTCCGCCCCGCTCGCGCTCGGGGAGCAGGCCGAGCCGGTGGTAGTGGCGGATCGCCCGCGGAGTGACGCCGGCGAACGCGGCGGCGTCGCCGATCTGCACCTGGCGGGGCGGGGCGGGGAACGACTGCATGGGGGACCTCTCCGATCGGGGCGGTGTGCATCGAGCAGACCACATGACGCAGGGGCAGGAGCAAGCCGACCCGGCCTGCTCCCGCCCCTCGTCCCCTCGCGCTCAGCGCGCCAGGCGCACCGTCGCGATCTCGAACGGGCGCAGCTCGAGGCGCACGTCGGCCGAATCCGCCTCGACGGAGCTCTCGATGCGGACCTGCTCGGCGGGACGCTCCATCAGGTCGGTGCGGGTGACCGCCCGGACGGCGAAGGCGGCGCGGAGGGTCGCTGCGGCGCGGCGGCCGAGCGACTCGTAGAGCCGCACGATCACGTCGCCGCTCCCGTCGTCCGCCGCCTTCACGGCCTCGACGATCACCGAGGGGTCGTCGATCGACACCAGGGGAGCGACGGGCGCGGCGCCGGTGAGCCTGCGGACCGGGGTGTTCAGCGCGTAGCCGGCCTCGACGGCGTCGGGCAGCTCGGCGCCGACCACGAGCGAGACGGCGAGGCGGTGGCGGCCCTGGTCGGCGTCCGGGTCGGGGAACAGCGGCGCGCGCAGGAGCGAGAGCCGGACCGTGGTCGTCGGGGTGCCGGCCGCGGCGCGGTCGCGGGTGATGTCGTGCCCGTAGGTGGAGTCGTTGACGACCGCGACGCCGAAGCCCGGCTCGCCGACGTGCACCCAGCGGTGCGCGACGGTCTCGAAGCGGGCGGCGTCCCACGTCGTGTTCACGTGGGTCGGGCGGTGCACGTGGCCGAACTGGATCTCGGACGTCGCCCGGTCCGAGAGCAGGTCGAGCGGGAAGGCGAGCTTGAGCAGCTTGCGGCGCTCGTGCCAGTCGATGTCGAGGTCGAGGTCGACGGCCGCCCGGCCGATCTGCAGCGAGACGGTCTGCACGACCGTGGAGCCGCCGAACGAGCGGGTGATCACGACCGCCGGCACCTCGCGGCCGAGCGGGTCGCTCACGGTGCCGGCGCGGACCGAGTCGACGCCGACGAGGTCCTCCACCGTGCGGCGGTAGTTGTCGTCGAGGTCCCAGGCGTCCCACTTGTTCGGGGTGTCGCGGTGGAGCTGGAGGAGCCCCGCGGCGGCGCCGGCGGGCACGATCTCCCGGCCGCTCGCGAGGTCCACGACCGACTCGAGGAGTCCGGAGGCGCCGATCCGCACCCGGACGAGCCCGTTGTCGAGGACGTGGGCGTCGCCGTCGGGGCGGAGCGTCGGGGCCGAGTGCTCCGCGGCGGGGTCGGCCGCGGCCGCGGCGAGCGCCGGCACGCCACCGACGGCGAAGGGGGAGGAGTTCACCAGCAGCTCCGCGGAGCCCTCGCCGGCGAGGGCCCGGACGGCCTCGGCGATCATCTCCTCGATCCGCTGCGCGATGCGGGCGTAGTTCTCCTCCGCCTCGCGGTGCACCCAGGCGATGGAGGTGCCGGGCAGGATGTCGTGGAACTGCTGCAGGAGGACCGTCCGCCACATCTCGCGCAGCTCGTCGGCCGGGTACGGGACCCCGGCGCGGACGAGGGCCGTGGTCGCCCACAGCTCGATCTCGCGGAGCAGGTGCTCGCTGCGGCGGTTGCCCTGCTTGGTGCGCGCCTGCGACGTGTAGGTGCCGCGGTGGAACTCGAGGTAGAGCTCGCCCGACCAGGTGGGCGCGTCCGGGTACTCGTCCTGCGCCTCCTCGAAGAAGCGGCGGGGCGTGGACAGCTCGACGGTCGGCGAGCCCTCGAGGCTGCGCGTGCGGCGGGCGGCCGCGATCATCTCGCGGTTGGGGCCTCCTCCGCCGTCGCCGTAGCCGAAGGGCACGAGCGACATGGTGCCGCTGCCCTTCTCGGCGTACTGGCGCTCGGCGCGGGCGAGGTCCTCGCCGGAGAGGTCGGAGTTGTAGAGGTCGACGGGCGGGAAGTGCGTGAACACGCGGGTGCCGTCGATGCCCTCCCACCAGAAGGTGTGGTGGGGCATCGTGTTGGTCTCGTTCCACGAGATCTTCTGCGTGAGGAACCAGCGCCCGCCGGCTCCGGCGATGATCTGCGGCAGCGCGGCGGAGTAGCCGAAGGAGTCCGGGAGCCAGACCTCCTCGGTGTCGATCCCGAACTCGTCGAGGAAGAAGCGCTTGCCCTCGAGCAGCTGGCGCACGAGCGCCTCGCCGCCGGGCATGTTCGTGTCCGACTCGACCCACATCCCGCCGACCGGCACGAAGCGGCCCGCGAGCACGTGGCCGCGGACGCGCTCGAACAGCTCCGGGTGGTCGCGCTTCAGCCACGCGTACTGCTGCGCGGAGGAGGCGGCGAAGACGAAGCCCTCCTCGCGCTCGATCAGGTCGCAGACGTTCGAGAAGGTGCGGGCCACCTTGCGGGCGGTCTCGCGGGCGGGCCAGAGCCAGGCGGAGTCGATGTGGGCGTGGCCGACGGCGTGAAGGTGGTGCGCGCTGGCCGAGGCGGGGCGCTCGAGGACCGTCCGCAGCGCCTCCCGGCCCGCGGCGGCGGTGCCGGACACGTCGTCCGGATCGAGGACGTCGACGGCGCGGTCGAGGGCGCGGACGATCTCGGCGCGCCGCTGGGAGGACCCGGGCAGCTGCCCGATCAGCCCGACGAGCACGGCCATGTCCTGCTCCAGCTCCCAGACCTCCCGGTCGAGCAGTCCGAGCTCGAGCCGGCGGAGGCGGTAGAGCGGGTCGGACGGCAGGGCGCCGTCGGCGGGGCGGCCGCCGAGCGCCGTGGGGGTGAAGGACCAGTCGCCGGTGATGTTCGGGTTGGCGGCGGCCTCGATGTAGAGCTCGACCGTGCGGTCGCCCGCCTCGCGGCCGGGCAGCCGGTCGAGCGGGACCGACTGGTTGAACGGCTCGACGGCCTTCACGACCGTGCCGGTCGCGGTGAAGACGAGCCCCTCCGCCTCGAAGCCGGACTGGGCGCCGGTGTAGCCGAGGTCGACGACGAGCTCGGGCTCGCAGCCGTCGACGCCGACCCAGGAGGCGGGGATCTCGCCGCGCACGTGGAACCACACGGTGCCCCAGGGGGCGCCCCACGGCTCCCCGATGCGGGCGGGCGCGTAGGACGCGGCCCGCGCCTGGTCGAAGGGGACCGGCTCGCCCGGAGCGGTCCACGACTCGATCCCGAGCGGCTCGACCGCCCGGTGGATAGCCGGCCGGAGGCTCTCGGCGCGGAAGCGGGCGATGCGGGCTTCGATGCGGGTGCTGTCGTCATGCATGCGTTCTGGTGCTCGTTCCGTGTGCAGTGGGGGAGGGCGGCGGCGCGGAGGGCGCCGCCGCCCGGGGTCAGGAGGCGCGGAGGGCGCCGCCGCCCGGGGTCAGGAGGCGATGACGACGCGGCGCCCGTCGGGGAAGACGGCCACCTTCCGCCAGGTGTCGCCGGAGCGCTCCCAGCCCTCGTTGACCTGTCCGGCCGGAGGGGTCGGGATGGTCTCGGGGGCGCGGGCGACCGTGGTGTAGCCGGCCGCGCGCTCCACCCGGCTGCGGCCGAGCTCGAACGAGGTCAGGCGTCCGTCGTCGACGATCAGCGAGCCCTCGTCCACTCCCGCGGCGCCGCGCTCGATGAAGGGGTTCACGAGGCGCGTCTGGGAGGAGTCGCTGCCCAGCACGATCGCCTTCTGCTGCGGGAAGCGGCCGAGGCTGAGCCCGTAGAAGCCGCCGAGGACGGTGAGGTTGCGCACCTCGAAGTCCGCTCCGCCGTTCGTCAGGCCGACGCCGAGGCAGTTCGCGCCCGAGGTCGGGAAGAAGTTCGGGTTCACGATCATGTGGCTCGTGCCGGCCTCGATCAGCACCTCCCAGCCGTCGCGGGAGCCCTCCGAGCGGAAGTTGATCAGGGTCAGGCCGGAGTTGACCGAGCGCCGGTTCTCGTTGCGGATCGACCGGAGGCCGACCGTGCCGCCGATGGCCTGGCAGTCGAGCAGCGTCATGTTCGTCGGCGCGAGGAGGAAGCCGCCGAGGCCGGGGCTGATCGCCTCGACGTTGGTCATCGAGCCGCCGATGGAGGCCTTGCCCGAGTCCTCCACGCCCCAGCCCGCGGGGGCGACGATCTTGATCTTGTTCCAGGAGTTGGCGTACGAGTACTCGTCGTCGACGCCCGAGACGAAGGTGGCGCGCTCGCGGAAGATGCCCGACTTGCCGGTCTTCTGGATCCACAGGTTGCGGAACTCGCAGTTGACCAGCGAGCGCAGCGACATCCCGTGGCCGCCGGAGGGCGTGCCCGTCATCTCGAAGTCGGCGAGGACGACGCCGGTGGCCTTGTTGTTGTTGGCGGGGCCGGCCGCGTCGCCGGTCTGGCCGGAGACGGTGAAGATGTCGCGGGTCGAGCCCTCGATCTGGACGATCCTCGTCTGGCGCATGCCGGCGCCGACGATCTTCGGCCCGGCGTAGCCGTAGGGCGGCCCGTTCTCGGGCTGCACCGGGTAGCCGCGGTAGTCGACCGCGAGGCCCGTGACCCGGATCTCGCCGGCGGGCAGCGACACCTCGCCGCCCGGAGCGGTCATCGCCTTGTCGATGGCCGCCTGCACCGCGCGGGTGTTGTCGGCGCCGGCGCGGTCGTCCCAGCGGAACTCCTTGTCGAGCGGTGAGATCGGCCCCTCGGTGACGCTCAGGCGCTTCTTCTGCCCGGGAGCGTCGGCCGGGGGCGCGGCGGCGGCCGGAGTGGCGGCGCCGACGGCCCCTGCCGCGCCGGCGAGGGCGGCGGCGCCCCCGGCGAGGAAGAGGCGGCGCGAGTTGTCGGGCCTGCGCTGCGGATCGTGCTCGGGCTGCTGATCGGGCTTGTGCTGCCGATCGGGCCTCGGGGAGGCCGTGGTCTGGTTGTCTGGGTCTGCGGGATTCATCATCGTCGACGTTCCGCCCTCTCTCGCCCCGGATGGGCGTACGGCGATCCTTCGTCATCGGTAGCCTGAGGTCAAGACGTAATACCTATTACCAGGATGAAGCGGGGGTGTCCGGGTGCCGCGGATCACGCAGAAGGACATCGCGCGTCTCGCGGGAGTCAGCCAGACGACGGTGTCGTTCGTGCTCAACGACAAGGGCGAGCAGCTCGCCCGGGTCCCGGAGGCGACGCGGGCGCGGATCCTCAAGGCGATCCAGGAGACGGGGTACGTCGCCGACCCCATCGCGCGCCGCCTCAAGCAGGTCGGCACCGGCATGATCGGCGTCTACACCTACGAGAGCCTGTTCCCGCTCGATCGCGAGGACTTCTTCCATCCGTTCCTCGCCGGCATCGAGGAGGAGGCGCAGAACCGCGACATCGACCTCCTCCTGCTGACCAGCGGTCGCGTCGGCGGCCGTCGCGGCGGCCTGAGCGGCGGCACCACCCGGCTGCGCCTGGCCGACTCCTGCATCCTCCTCGGGCAGCGCATGCCCCGCGAGGAGCTCGAGTTCCTCAACGCGAGCGGCTTCTCCTTCGTCAGCATCGGCCGCCGCGACGACGCCGGTGGGCCCGTGCCCTACGTGGCCGCCGACTACGCGTCGATCGTCCGCGAGCTGATCTCCTGCGCGCGCGCCCTCGGCCACACCCGCTTCGCCTACGCCGGCCACGGCGAGGGTGTCGAGTCGTACACCGACCGCATGGCCGGCGCGCGGGCCGAGCTCGGCGACGGCTTCCTCCACCTCGTCCCGGGGCCGGAGGCGTCGCCGCGGGAGTGGATCCGCCGGATCGCCGCCGAGGGCGTCACGGTCGTCCTCGCCGAGCAGGAGGAGCAGTTCGTCCTCCTGCAGGAGGCCGCCGAGGCCGAGGGGGTGGCGGTGCCGGGCGACCTGTCGCTGGTGTCGCTCTCCGGATCGGCCGACCGCACCGGCTGGCAGGCCGGCTTCGAGCTGCCCCGGCGCGACATGGGCCGCCGCGCCGTGCAGATCCTGATCGAGGGCGACCCCGCGCGACGGGAGCAGCAGCTCCTCCGCTGCACGCTCGTCGACGGCGCCTCCCTGGCCGCGGCCCCGGCCTGACCGCTCAGTCTGACCGGCCGGGCTCAGCCCGAGTGGTGGCGCCCGATCGGCAGCACCAGCGGCGTCCGCGAGACCGGGTCCTCGATCACGCGCGACTCCATCCCGAACACCGCGCGCACCGTGTCCGGCGTCACCACCTCGGCGGGCGTGCCCGAGGCGTACAGGGCTCCGTCGCGCACGGCGACGAGGTGGTCGGCGTAGCGGGCGGCGAGGTTGAGGTCGTGCAGCACGATCACGATCGTCGTCCCGCGCGAGCGGTTGAGGTCGGTGAGCAGGTCGAGCACCTCGACCTGGTGCGACACGTCGAGGTAGGTCGTCGGCTCGTCCAGGAGGAGCACGTCGGTCCGCTGGGCGAGGGCCATCGCGATCCACACCCGCTGGCGCTGCCCGCCCGAGAGCTCGTCCACGGGGCGGTCGGCGAGCTCGAGCGTGCCGGTGTCGCGCAGCGCCTCCTCGACGATCGCGTCGTCGTCCGATCCGGAGCCGCGGCCGAAGAGGCCCCGGTGCGGGTAGCGGCCCCGGGCGACCAGGTCCGAGACGGCGATCCCCTCCGGCGCGATCGGGGTCTGCGGCAGCAGCCCCACCTGCTGCGCGACCTGGCGCGTCGGGAGCCGGTGGATCGCGCGCCCGTCGAGCAGGACGCTCCCCGAGCGCGGGGTGATCAGCCGCGCCATCGCGCGCAGGAGCGTCGACTTGCCGCAGGCGTTCGCGCCGACGATCACCGTGATCCGGCCGGGCGGCACGGCGAGCGAGAGCCCGTCGACCACGACGCGCTCGTCGTAGGCGAGGGTGACCGCGTCGGCGGCGAGGGTGGGCGGGGCGTCGGTCACAGGGAGCCTCCGGAGCGGTTGCGGCGGGCGAGGAGCCAGAGCAGGAAGGGCGCGCCGAGGGCGCCGGTGACGACGCCGACCGGGAAGCGCGCGCCCGAGAACAGCGCGCCGACCACGTACTGGGCGAGCAGGTCGGCGGCGAGCACCACGACCGCGCCGACCAGGGCGGAGGGGATCAGCAGCGTGCGCGCGCTCGGCAGGATCCGCCGCGCGATCGGCCCCGAGACGAAGGCGACGAACGCGATCGGGCCGGTGGCGGCGGTCGCGACGGCCACGAGGCCGACTCCGACCGCGAGCAGGGCCAGCCGGCTGCGCCGCACGTCGAGTCCGAGCGCGGTCGCCGACTCGTCGCCGAGCTGCAGCACGCCGAGCCGGCCCGAGAGCAGCAGCGCCAGCGGCACCAGCACGAGCATCGTCAGCGCGAGCGGCGGGACGGAGGGCCAGGCGGCCGAGTTGAGGCTGCCGGTCAGCCAGCGCAGCGACTCCTGGACGTCCTCGAAGTCGGCGCGGGTCTGCACGTAGGCGATCACGCTCTGGAACATCGCCGCGACGCCGATGCCGATCAGGATCAGCCGCGCCCCGATCACTCCGCCGCCCTCGGCCAGCCCGGCGATGATCAGGGCCGTCGCGAGCCCGGCCGCGACCGCGATCACCGAGACCGCGCCGCCCGAGAGCCCGAAGAACGCGATCGCGACGACGGCCGCCGCGCTCGCCCCCGACGTGATGCCGATGATGTCGGGGCTGGCGAGGGCGTTGCGCAGCATCGTCTGGAAGATCACACCGCCCATCCCGAAGCCCACGCCCACCAGGACGGCCGTGATGGTGCGCGGCAGCCGCAGCGTGCCCACGGTGAAGGAGGCGCCCGGCACGGTCTCGCCGAGGATCACGCGGACGACCTCCGGCACCGAGTAGACCGTGCTGCCGACCGTGAGCGAGACGACGACGAGCGCCAGCGCGAGCACCGCGAGGACCGCGCAGCCGATGACCGTGCGCCGACGGCGCAGCGTGCGGCCGGCCGCGATGCCGACCGCGGCGGGCGCCTCCGCGGTCCTCACAGCGCCCGCACCTTCGAGCGGCGCACGATCGCGATGAGCACCGGGGCGCCGATCAGCGCGGTCACGATGCCCACCTCGACGTCGCTCGGCCGGGCGACCACGCGGCCGACCACGTCGGCGACGAGCAGCAGCAGGGCGCCGAGCAGAGCGGAGGAGGGCAGCAGCCAGGCGTGCGCGGGGCCCGTGACGCGGCGGGCGAGGTGCGGGACGACCAGGCCGATGAAGCCGATCGGTCCGGCGATCGCGGTCGCGGCGCCGCAGAGCAGCACGGCCGCGAGCCCCGCGACCAGGCGGATGCGCCCCACGCGCCGGCCGAGGCCGGTCGCCAGGTCGTCGCCGAGCGCCAGGGCGTCGAGCCCTCGCGCGCTGGAGAGGGCCAGCACCGCGCCGACCGCGAGGAACGGGAGGACCTGCAGGATGCTCGCGGTCTCGGCGCCGCCGACTCCGCCGACCTGCCAGAAGCGGAAGCGGTTCAGCGTGGTCTCCTGGGTGAGCAGGACCGCGCTGATGAGGGAGGTGAGCGCGGCGGCGGTGGCGGCTCCGGCGAGGGCGAGCTTCAGCGGAGTGGCGCCCTCGCGGCCGAGCGAGGCGACCGCGTAGACGAACGCCCCGGCGGCGGCGGCTCCGAGGAACGCGAGCCAGATGAACTGCGGCAGGCTCGTCGCGCCGACCCCGGCGATCCCGAGCACGACCGCGAGCGAGGCGCCGGAGTTGAGGCCGAGGATGCCCGGATCGGCGAGCGGGTTGCGGGTCAGGCCCTGCATCACGGCTCCGGCGAGCCCGAGTGCGGCGCCGACCAGGATCGCGAGGACCGTCCGCGGCACCCGCCCCTGCACCGCTGCGTCGACGATGGACGCCGGATCGGGCGAGGTCAGCGCCGGCCAGACCTCGCCGAGCGGGATCTCGCGGGAGCCGTACACGAGCGAGAGGACCGAGGCGACGGCCAGCGCGACGAGGGCGACCGCCAGCGCGGTCGCCCTCGTCTTCCGGGTGGGTGCGGTGCGGGTCACGACACCTTGTCGGCGGCCGCGGCGAGGCCGGCGGTGTACTCGTCGAGCACCCACGGGATGCTGAGCAGGTTCGGCGACGAGGTGGCCATGGCGGCGGAGGAGCCGTCCTCGAGCACGTAGACGGAGCCCCGCTCGACGGCCGGGATCTTGGAGAGCAGCGGGTCGGCCTGCAGCGCGGCGAGGGTCGTGTCGTCGCCGTAGACGACGAGCACGTCGGCGTCGAGCTGGTCGGCGTTCTCCGAGCTGATGGTGCCGCTGAACGCCTCCGAGTCGCCGGAGAGCTCGGCGATGCTCGGGGCGACGTCGAGTCCGAGGTCCTCGACGAACTTCACGCGCGCGTCGTTCGGCGTGTAGTAGGTGAAGGTGCTCGCGTCGGTCGGGTCGTACCAGCCGTACATGAACGTGGTGCCCGCGAGCTGCGGGTAGGACGCGGTGGTCTGCGTGATGTCGCTCTCGATCTCGCCGACCTTCGCGACGGCCTCGTCCTCGAGGCCCAGCGCGGCGCCGTCGAGCTTCGCGGAGTCCTGCCAGGTCGTGCCCCAGGGCAGGCCCGGGTAGGCGACGGTGGGGGCGATCTGGCTGAGGGTGTCGTAGTCCTGCCGGGTGATGCCGGAGTAGGCCGAGAGGATCACGGTCGGGCTGAGGTCCGAGATCGCCTCGAAGGGCACGCCGTCGGTCTCGTCGAACAGGGTCGGGGTCTCGGCGCCGGAGGCGTCGAGCGCCTCCTTCGTCCACACCAGCAGGCCGTCGCCGTCCTCGTCGCCGTAGGAGGCGCGGGTGAAGCCGACCGGGGTCACGCCCAGCGCGAGCGCCACGTCCTGGTTGGTCCAGCTCGTCGCGACGACGCGGTCGGCCGACTCGACGGTGGTGCTGCCGAAGGCGTGGTCGACGGTGACGGGGAAGCCCTCGCCGCTCTCGGCGGCGCTGCTCTCGGACGTGCCCTCGGAGCCGGCGTCGGCTCCTCCCGAGCAGGCGGTGAGCAGCAGCGCGGCGAGGCCGAGCGAGGCGACGGCGGTCAGGCGGAGGGGGGTGCGAGTGGCGGGCACGGCGATCCTTCGAAGGGGGTGGTCGGGGTTGCGAAGGTTAACCTAACCTAACCGCCTGGACGGGGCCAGTGGCCGAGCGGATCAGCGGACGGCTCGCACAGCCACCACCGCATCCATCCGTCGCCCGCGGCCCGTGCCCGCCGCCGGGACGGGCCGCTGCTGACGGATCGATCGCGGGTGCGGCCCAACGGGAGCATCGTTAGCGTGGAGGTCCGCGCCGATCGCCGGCGCCGAGGGGAGCCCCATGGATCAGACAGTCGAGATCGACGCCCGGGCGGAGGCCCTGCGCGCCGACCCCGAGAGCTTCGCCGCGATGGACGCGCTCTGGCGCAGCGTCTACGCCCTGCCGATGTGGTGCTTCATCGCGCGGGGGCCGGACGACGCGCCCACCCCCTTCGTCGGCGGCCTGGAGTCGGGGCCGATGGTCTTCGCCTTCACCACGGGGGAGCGCGCCCGCGCCGGGGCGCTGCACGCCGGCCTCTCCGACGAGGACGCGTCGCGCGTGCTGAAGGTGCCGATGCCGGCCGCGCTCGAGTGGATCGCGGCGATGGGATCCTCCGGAGTCGCGGGAGTGGTCTTCGACCTGCCCCGCTTCGGGTACTTCGCGCCCCTCCAGAACCTGCTGCCGATGCGCGACTTCATGGCGGCGAACCCGCCGGCCTGAGCCCCGCCCCGTCGAGACCAGCGGATCCGCCGATACCAGCTGATCCGCCGGTTGTCGCCGCCCCGAACTGGTCACTGGACGACACCCGAGGATGGTGGGCCGGAGGCGCGCCCGTCCTCCGAGGACGAGGCCGGGAGACGCCGATGGGGAAGCTGCACTACGACGGATCGGTCGAGATCGACGTCGAGGACCGGGTGCTCGCCCACCTGCAGATCGTCCTCACCGCGAAGCTGCGCCGGGGGGAGTCGTGCCTGCTCACCTGGCGCGACGAGAACGGGATGAGCGACGGCCGCAGCGCGATCTGGCTGCACCCCTCGCACACGCTCCGCTACACCTACGCCGGCGGCCGCATGCCCCGCATCAACCCCGCCTGGATCTCGGCGCTCACCGATCTCGCGAACTCCGCCGGCGGCCTCCGCTTCGTCCCCGAGCCGCCGGAGCCCGTGCATCCCCCCGGCGGGAGCGCTCGCCGGTGACCGGCGTCCGGCCCCGTTCCCGGCCTCGGGCTCAGCAGCCGGAGTCGGCGGCGTCCGCGTCGAGCGCCGCCGCGGTGCCGAGCGCGATCAGCGACTGATCCGTCGCGACCGCGACCCTCGGGAAGCCGAGCGCTCGCAGCAGCCCGGCGCGCTCGCGGTCGCCGGCGTAGGCCCCGGCACCCTTGCCCGCGCGCCGGGCCGCCGCGGCGATCCTCGGCAGCGGGTCGTCCGGTCCGTCCGCGGCGAGCAGGTCGGACAGGTCCCGTCCGAGGCCGATCGCGAGGTCGAACGGGCCGACGAAGACTCCGCTCACGCCCGGCACCGCGAGGATCCGATCGACGGCGTCGAGGCCGGCCTGCGTCTCGATCATGACCCAGAGCGCGGTGCGCGCCTCGGCGGCCGACGGGGGAGCGGCGCCCCAGAGATCGGACATCGGCCCCCAGCTGCGGCGGCCGAGCGGCGGGTAGTGCGCGGCGCGGACGGCCGCGAGCGCCTCCTCGACCGTCTCGATCATCGGGACGACCACGACGTCCGCTCCGGCGTCGAGCGCCCTGCCGATCAGCGCGTCGGAGAGCCCGGCGACCCGGACGCCGACGGGCGGCCTCCCGCTCACGGCGCCGAGCGCGCGCAGGGAGGCGAGGACCGCGGCGTCGTCGAACGCGCCGTGCTGCGCGTCCAGGCACAGCCACGCGGGCCCGCCGCGAGCGATCTGCGCGACCGTCAGCGGCTCCCCGAGCCGGCACCACACCCCGTCGGCCCGACCGTCTCCGAGAACCCGTTCCGCATCCACGGGTCCGATCCTCGCGCACGGAGCGCCGCCTAGGCGAGGACCGCCAGCGCCGTCGACAGGATCCCGAGGACGACGCCCGCCGCGAGCAGGATCAGGCCGGTCAGGCGCAGCGCCCGCACCGCGTCGCTCCACCGGTGCAGGCGGATGCGGTGCGGATCCTCCTCGCGGTAGTGCACCTCCCGCTGGTCCGACCGCGTCGGCGTCAGCGGGTCCCCGGCGGACAGCGGACGCGATCGCACCTCGCCGGCCCGGGTCACCCAGTGCAGCGCGAGGGGCGGACCCTCCTCGAGGTAGGCGGTCGTCGTCAGCCAGCGTCCGTCGATCAGCGCCGCGACGAACGCGGCGAGCAGGAACAGCACGCCGAGGGGGAGGGTGACCAGCGAGAGGGCCTCGGAGATCGTGTCCAGCATGCAGCGTCCCTCCGACCGGATCCGGTGCTGAGCGTACCGAGTCGGCGGCCGGCGCGTCCGCAGTGGGACGCGCCCCGCCGCCGAGCCCGCGGGCCTCAGCCCCAGGCGACCTCGAGGTCGACGACGAAGGTCACTCCGAAGCGGTCGCGCAGCATCCCGTAGAGGGGCGACCAGGCCGCCGGGGCCAGGGGCACGACTATCGCCGCCCCCTCCGAGAGGCCGTCCCAGAGGCGGTGCAGCTCGTCGGCGTCGGAGCCGCGCAGCGACACGAACACCGGGATCGTGCCCGGGTCGTAAGCCGTGTGCGCGGGGACGTCGTACGCCATGACGCGGAAGCCGGCCTCGGAGACGACCTGGCCCCACATCAGCTGGTCGGCCTCGTCGGGCGCGGTGACAGCGTTCGCGTCCGCGTAGGACATCGCGTCGACCCGGCCTCCCGTGACCGAGGCGTAGAACTCCAGTGCCTCGCGGGCCTGTCCGCGGAAGTTGAGGTGGGTCGTCGTGGTGATGCTCATGGTGCGCTCCTCGCAGTCGTGCCGGGTCGATCACCCGGTGCCCCGACGCTCCCAGGAGAAGAGGACGGCAACGGTCCTCTTCTCGGAATACCCTCGGGACGTGCCCACGACGACCGAGCGGCTCCTCCTGCTCCTCTCCCTCCTGCAGACCCGCTGCGACTGGCCGGGCGGAGTGCTCGCGGAGCGCCTGGGGATCGCGCCACGCACGGTGCGTCGCGACGTCGACCGACTCCGCACGATGGGCTACCGGATCGACGCGGCGAAGGGCCCCGACGGCGGGTACCGGCTCGAGGCCGGCGCCGAGCTCCCGCCGCTGCTCTTCGACGACGAGCAGGTGCTCGCCCTCACCGCCGCCCTGCGCGCGCCGATCGCGGGGCTCGAGGAGGCGTCGGCCCGTGCGCTGGCGACGGTACGGCAGGTCCTGCCCGCCCGGCTCCGGCCCCGAGCTGATGCGCTGCGCTTCACGGTCGCGGCGGCGCCGGCCCCCGCAGTCCCTCCGGAGCGGCTGGTCGCGGTCGCGGCGGCCGTCCGGGCCTCGGAGGTGCTCCGCTTCGCGTACGCGGAGGCGGTGCGCCGCGTCGAGCCCCACCACCTGGTCGCGCGTCAGGGCCGCTGGTACCTCATCGGCTTCGACCTCGACCGCGACGACTGGCGGGTGTTCCGCGTCGACCGGCTCGAGCCGCGCTCACCCCGCGGTGCCCGCTTCCGCCGCCGGGCGCTGCCGGTCCGGAGTCCCGCCGAGTTCCTGGAGGCGCGATTCCGCGGCGGAGCGCCCGGGGAGGGGTGGCCGTGCCGCGGCTCGGTCGTGCTGACGGCGCCCGCCGCCGAGGTCCTGCCCTACGCGGGCGACGGGGAGGTGGAGGACCTCGGCGACGCGGGCTGCCGACTCGCCCTCGGCGCCTGGTCGTGGGAGGCGCTCGCCGCGTCGTTCGGCCGGTTCGACGCTCCGATGGCCGGGGCCGAGCCGCCCGAGCTGGCCGCCGCGTTCCGCGTGCTCGCGGAGCGGTACGCCGCGGCGGGAGCCTGACCGGACCGCGGCGGCCGTCCTCCGCCGCTACTTCACCGAGTACCGGGCGCTCCCCGTGCTGCCGTCCGCCGTCGTGACCGTCAGCGTCCAGCAGGTGCCCCGCTTCGCGGGCACCGTCCACGCCTTCACGTAGCGGTTCGTCGCGGTGTCGTAGCGGAGGCGTCCGGTCAGGGTGGTCGTCGGCGCTCCGGTGAGGACGGCGCCGGCGGTGCAGGAGGTCTGCTTCTGCGTGACGCTGCGCACGTCGGCGAGGGCGGAGTGGCGGAACGTTCCCGCGGAGGACGTCGAGGTCACCTGGAACGTCATGCCGGTCGCGGCTCCGGCGGCCACGCTCTTCACCGAGGTGCTGAGCCCGCCGATCGTCCACGGGGTCACGGTGTAGGACGCGGTGAGGGTCGAGACGTTGCCCGCCCGGTCGGTCGCGGTCGCCCGGTACACGTGCGGACCGACGGAGCGGCCGCCGCCCGTGATCACGCAGTCGCCGGTGAGGCCCGAGAGCGCGTCGTCCGCGAGGCAGCGCGCCTCCGGGAGCACCGTGCCGTAGGGGTAGGACCCCTCGGGCCTCGACGTGAACGAGAGCCGCGGCTTCGTGGTGTCGATGGCGATGCCGCTGCGGGTCGTCGTGGCGCGGTTGCCCGCGTTGTCGACGGCGGTGCCGGTGACGCTCTGGCCGGGGCCCTCGCGCAGGATCCGCGCGGGGGTGCAGCTGCGGATCCCGGAGCCGCTGCCGTCGGCGCAGGAGAAGCCGACGGAGACGGGGGAGCGGAACCAGCCCGCGGCGTTCGGAGCCGTCGGCGTGGTCGTCGCGGCGATGGTGGGGACGCCGGTGTCGATGATCCGGTAGGTCGCGGTGGCGGTCGTGGTCAGTCCTCCGGGGTCGGTCCAGGTGCAGGTCGCCGTGCGGGTGCCGAGGCCGTTCACGAGCGTGCCGGTGACGACGGCCTCCTCGCTGAACGTTCCGCTCTCCGCATCCGTGATCGCGCAGGCGGCCCTCGGCTCCGAGCCCTTCTCGTAGGAGGCGCCGTCGGTGGCGGAGGCGACCGTCACGACGGGCGGGGTGTTCGCGGGGACCACGGTGACCGTGTGCGGCACGCCGGCCGTGGTGCCGTACGCGTTCCGCGCGCTCACCGTGAAGGTGGAGTCGCCTGCGGTGGTCGGCCTGCCCGAGACGACGCCCTCCGGCGAGAGGGCCACCCCCGCGGGAAGGGCGCCGGACGAGACCTCGAAGGTCGCAGCCGGGCCGGACGCCGTGAAGGTCGCGGAGTAGCGGGTCCCGGTCTTGACGAGCGTCTCGGCGGTGTCGGCGGTGAGGGTCGGCAGCGGGCCGATCGCGAAGGCGTGGTTGAAGCCGACCGCGATGCCGGTGGCGCCGGTGATCCCGGCCGGGACGTCCAGCTCCGTGTCGCCGTCGGGGTGCAGGGAGACGACGGTGCCGTCGGACGTCAGCAGGACGCTGAAGCCGATGCCGGCGGCGATCGCGGTGATGCCGCCGAGATCGGCGGGGACCCGCGGCAAGCCGGAGTCGGCGGGGTCGCCCCAGGTGACGACAGTGCCGTCCCGCTTCAGGGCGAGGCTGTGGGAGTAGCTGACCGACACGGCGACGACGTCGCGGAGGCCTGCCGGGGCGGTGTACGCGCCCCTGTCGTCGCCGCCCCACGCCACGACCGTCCCGTCGGCGCGCAGCGCGAGGCTGTTCCAGCCGCCCGCGGCGATCGCGACCACTCCGGAGAGACCCGCCGGCACGTCGGTCGCTCCGAACTGATCGGAGCCCCAGGCCGCCACGGTCCCGTCGCCCCGCAGAGCGAGGGTGTGGTGGCTGCCCGCGGCGACGGCGGTCACGCCGCCGAGTCCGGCCGGGACGTCGGTCTGGCCCTGACGGTCGTCGCCCCACGCGACGACCGTCCCCTCCATCGTGAGGGCGATGCTGTGGAGGTACCCGGTCGAGATCGCGGTCACCTCGCGGAGCCCGGCCGGCACGTCCCGCTCGCCCTCCAGATCCGCTCCCCAGGCCTCGACGGTGCCGTCGGTGTGGAGCGCGAGGGTGTGGCTGTAGCTGCTCGCGACGTCCGTGAGGTCGGACATGCCCGCCGGCACGTCCCACTCCCCGTTGAGGTAGCGCCCCCAGGCGGCGACGCCGTTGGCGAGGTGGTCGTTCCCGACCGGCACCGGGTCCGGCTCGGCGGAGGCGAGGGGAGCCGCGGTGCCGGCGAGCAGGGCGACGGTCGCGGTCAGAGCGAGCAGAGTGCGGCGCAGACCCGCGGCGGTACGGGCGGGGCGCGGAGAAGCGGGGTCGGTCACGGGCTCACGCTAGGGGCCGGCTCTCCTCCGCGGCGGGGGCGGGGGCGCCCTGTAGCGGACATGTCCTCTAGAGGGCGGAGCGCCGCTCCTCCAGGGCGGAGCGCCGCTTCTCCAGGGCGGAGCCTGGCCCCTCGGGGCCCGCGGCGGAAGGGCTTGCCCGGATCCGCGGCGGGCGATTGGCTGGAGGGCAGGAGAGAGAGGTGTCACCATGACGCAGACCTTCCCCGCCTGGTTGCGGGATCAGCAGAAGAGGGACGACGAGGTCGGCCGCTTCGCGCAGGCCTTCGGCGGTCGCGACGACCTGCCCGAGCACGGCGGCCGCGCGATCTACGACGGCTACTTCGCCAGCGAGCCCGAGTCGGCGCAGGCCGATCTGGACCGCGCCTGGATGGAGTTCGAGGCGCACCCCGAGCCGTCCGCCACGTCCGACGAGCCGGAGGGACTCCGATGAGCGACCAGACCCCGAGCCCCGTCGAGGACCCGGACGACCAGTCCGACAAGCCGTCGCAGGCCGAGGGCGAGGACGAGCGCGACACCCCGCACGAGGTCCTGCCCGCCGAGGGCAAGCCCTCGAAGGCCGAGGGCTGAGCCGACGCACTGAGCCGACGCACTGAGCCGACGCACTCCCCGGAGGGGCGCATCCTGCAGAGGGTGCGCCCCTCCGTCGCGTCAGCGCCCGGTGACCGCCAGCAGCTCGTGCGCCGCGGCGCTGTCCGGGTAGCGGGAGAGCACGCGCTCCAGATCGCGCCGAGCCGGAGCCGTGCGCCCGTCCGAGAGGAGCGTGCTCGCGCGCTCGAGCAGCGCCTCCGCCCGCAGCTCCATGGGACGCGCGCTGGTGACGGTCGGGCGCACCACGCGGTCGAATGCCTCGAGGGCGCCCTCGATCAGGCCGAGCTCGCGGAGAGCGACGCCGCGGCGGATGAGCACCGCGGCGGAGGCGGCGTCCACGTTCTCGACGGGCGCCGAGAACTCGGCCACGTCGCTCCAGCGGCGGCGGGCGGAGTAGAGGGAGGCGAGCGTCGACGCCGCGAGGGTCGACGGCTCCAGGGTCTCGACCGCCACGACAGCCGCGGCCGGATCCGTGGGTGCCGCCAGCTCGGCGTAGAGCAGGCGCAGCGCCGGGGCGTCGAGCGGCACCTCCACGTCGAGGCCGCCGCTCAGCGGCAGGCGGACGGTCAGCGCGATCCCGTAGCGGCGGAGGAAGGAGTCGGCCGACGGGTCGTAGCGGATGCGCACCAGCCGGCCGGTGAGCCGCAGAGCGCGATCGTCGTCCGCGGAGTGCAGGGCGTCGCGGACGAGCTCGACGACGGCCGCGAGGCGCGAGCCCTCGGGGGAGCCGGTGGTCGCCTCGTGCAGGTCCTCCGCCGGCGCCCCGGCGCGCACGAGCCGGAGCAGGGGCGCCTCCCACCCCGGAGCGAGGGCGGAGGGGCGCACGAGACCCGGCCCGCCGGGCATGCTGAGCCAGCCGGACAGCCGGGAGCGGTGGTCCTCGGGGGAGAGCGGGTCCCCGGCCGCCCGGAGCCGGGGGCGTGTGAGGGCGCAGAGCTCACCGCTCCGTCGGAAGCCGACTGCCACGGCCGATCCCCCTCCGCGTGCGGCGGCGGCTGAGGACCGTCGATCCGCCGAGTCTACGGCGTCGCCCCCCGCCGTCACCCCCGAACGGGGAGCGACGCGCTGGCGGCGATCCCCCGCCTCCCGTCGTCGCCCCCCGGCGCTGTCAGGCGCCGATCGAGCCCGCCGTGCGCAGCGGCATCACGTCGGGCTTCTCGGCGGTGCTCGCGATCGTCACGACCGACTTCTCCTCGTTCGAGCGGAGCACGGCGTCCATGATCTCGAGCACGTGCAGGGCCACGCGGCCGGAGGCGCGGTGCGGGCGGTCCTCCGCGATCGCCTCCGCGAGGTCGGCCAGTCCCACTCCGCGACCGGTGTCGATCACGCCGGCGGAGTCGGGGACGACCCGCCAGTCCTCGTCGCGGACGGCGACCTCGACCGGGTCCGAGAACATGTTCGGATCCGGGACCGAGATGGTGCCCTCGGTGCCGTAGACCTCGAACTTCGGGGCCCGGCTGCGCCAGACCTCGAAGCTCACGGTGACGGTGGTGGCGACTCCGCTCGCGTGCTCGAGCAGCGCGGTGATGTGCGTGTCGATCGTCACCTCGATCGGCGTGCCCGCCTTCGGCCCGGTCTCGATCGTGCGCGGGCGGTCGGAGCGGGTGGCCAGGCCCGTGACGCGGACGACCGGCCCGAAGAAGTGCACGAGCGCCGTCAGGTAGTACGGGCCCATGTCCAGCAGCGGGCCGCCGCCGGGCTGGTAGTAGAACTCGGGCGCCGGGTGCCAGCGCTCGTGGCCGGGAGCGGCCCAGTGCACCTGCGCGGCGATCGGGGTGCCGATCGCGCCGGAGTCGAGGGTGAGGCGCGCGGTCTGCACCCCGGTCCCGAGCACCGTGTCCGGGGCGCTCGCGAAGCGCAGGCCCAGCTCGTCCGCGAGGTCGAGCATCGGCGCGGCCTCGGCCGGGTTCAGCCCGAGCGGCTTCTCGGCGAAGACGTGCTTGCCCGCCTTCAGGGCGCGGGTGCCGATCTCGACGTGCGCCGCCGGGATCGTGAGGTTCAGCACCGCGTCGATCTCCGGGTCGTCGATCAGCGCGTCGACGGTGAGGGCGCGGACGCCCTGCTCGTCGGCGACCTGCTGCGCCCGCTCCTGGTTCAGGTCGGCGACCGCGACGAGGCGGAGGCCGGGGAAGGTCGGGAGGTTCGCGAGGTACTGCTCGCTGATCTTCCCGACGCCGATGATGCCGACTCTCAGCGGGACGCCCACAGCATTCCCCTCTCGATGATCGTGCGGACGTTGTCGTCCTGGAGGATCTCGACGCGGTGGCCCGGCGTCGAGACGAAGATGCGGCCCTCGCCCCAGAGGCGGGTCCAGATCGCGGGGGAGGTGATGGGGCGCTTCCACGGGTCCCACGGGCGGACGGCCTGCGTGGTCGTGGCGAGCACGTCGTTGTAGTCGTCGTGCAGCACCCAGTACTGCTCCGTGACCAGCTCGAAGTCGGTGATGCCCTGCGTGATCGGGTGGTCGGCGGCGAGGGCCGTCATCTCGATCGTGTGCGGCATGTAGTTGTCCGACTGCTCGCCGGTGCGCTCGTCCGGGTGCTTGCCGGGGTGCGAGGCGAACTGGCCTCCGATCAGCTGCAGGTAGTCGGAGTTGTCGCGGTAGGAGTCGGCGATCCCGCCGTGCCAGCCGGCGAGGCCCGTGCCGCGCTCGACCGCCGCGCGGAGGCCCAGGAACTCCTCCCACTGGATGGAGGTCATCGTGTTCGACTGCACGATCAGGTCGACCGTCCGCATGTAGGCCTCATCGGCGTACACGGCGGTCGACTCCTCGACGCGCACGTCGTAGCCGTTGTCGCGGAGGAACGGCAGGAACAGCTCGGTCGCCTCGACCGGTTGGTGGCCGTCCCAGCCCCCTCGGACGACGAGGGCCGTCTTGCCGGGAGTGGTCGGGGAGTGGTCGGTCATCGTCGTCCTCACGTGCGGGCGGATCGCTCCGCGGTTCGTCATCGAACAGGACTTGCGCAACTTCTGTGCGGGAGTCCCGGCGTCCGACCATCATGCACCGCGGTTCCCGGCGGAGCAAGCCGTCCTGGCGCAGGGCTAGTTGCGAAAGTCGGCATCCGCTACGGTGAGCACATGCCCGACCACGACGACGTCTCCGGAGCGACCACCCGCCCGACCATGGCGCTGATCGCCGAGCGCGCCGGGACGAGCGTCCCCACCGTCTCGAAGGTGCTCAACGGCGGCACCGACGTCTCGGAGGCGACCCGTCTGCGCGTGATGGAGGCGGCGCACGCGCTCGGCTACCGCCGCCGCCCGCGCCTGCGCCCGCCGGTCGAGGATCCGCACTCCGCCCAGATCGTCGACGTCGTCGTCGGCCACATCGGCGGCACCTGGATCGGCCCGGTCCTCGAGGGCATCGAGGCCGAGGCCTCCGCCGCCGGGGTCGACCTGGTGCTCACCCGCGCCCGCGACGACGGCGCCTGGATCAGCCGCCTCCTCCGCCGCCCCTCGCTCGGCGCCATCGTGGTGCTGGTCAACGTCTCGGCCGCGCAGCTGCACCTGCTGACCACCGCCGAGCTGCCCGTCGTCGTCGTCGACCCCAGCACGCGGCCGCCGGCCGACGTCGCGAGCGTCGGCGCGACCAACTGGGACGGGGGCCGCATGGCCGCCGAGCACCTCCTCGACGCCGGCCACACCCGCTTCGGCGTCCTCGGCGGCACCCGCACCCAGCTCTACAGCAGCGCCCGGATCGACGGCTTCACCACCGCGCTCCGCGCCGCCGGGGTCGAGGATCCGCGCGTCGCCTACTGCGACTGGGACCGCGAGCTGGCCCGCGAGGCCGCCGGGCTGATGCTCGCCGAGCCGGACGCGCCGACCGCCTTCTTCGCCTGCTCCGACGTGATGGCGCTCGGCGTCTACGAGGCCGCCGACGACGCCGGCCTCCGCATCCCGCGAGACCTCAGCGTCATCGGCTTCGACGACGTCGAGGAGTCGGCCTGGGCGACCCCGCCGATGACCACGATCCAGCAGCCCATCGGCGAGATGGGCGCCATCGCCTTCCGGATGCTGCACCAGGCGCACCGGTCGGCGACCCCGCTCGCCTCGGGAGCCTCGGCCACCCGCATGGAGCTGGAGACGCGGCTGATCCGCCGCGCCTCCGTCGCGCCCGTGCGCGTCTAGCGCCGCCCGCTCGCCCTCCCACCCCGCCCCCTCGGGATCGATGCGTCACGAACGGCCCCTCTCCCGCGCCCGTGACGACCGTTCGTGACGCATCGACCCCGGTGGGCGCCGCGGAGGGCAGCGACCCGGGTCGCACCGCCTATGCTGCCCGGATGCGCAGCGCGACCGGGGGGATGGTGGTCGCGTCGTTCGTCTCGCGGATCCTCGGGTTCGTCCGGCTGGCGCTCCTGATCGTGGCGGTCGGCGGCACGAGCGCGTCGGTCGGCGGGCAGGTGTTCGAGGTCGCGAACTCCGCGCCCACCTACCTGTACGGGCTCATCGCGGGCGGGGTGCTCGGCGCGGTGCTCGTGCCGCAGATGGTCCGGGCGCGGGCCGACGGACCGGAGGGCGTGCGGACCCTCGAGCGGCTGCTCACCGTGTGCCTCGGCGGAGCGGCGCTCCTCACGGCCGCCTGCACGCTCGCGGCGCCGCTGATCGTCGGGCTCTACGCCGGGGGCTGGTCGGCCGACTGGGCTCTGCTCGCCACCCAGATGGCCTACTGGTGCCTGCCGCAGATCTTCTTCTACATCGTCTTCGCCGTCTTCTCGCAGCTGCTCAACTCCGCCGAGAAGTACGGGCCGGGCGCGTGGGCGCCCGCCTGCGCGAACGTGATCTCGGTGCTCGGGATCGCGGTGTTCCTCCTGATCCACCCCGAGGCGGCGTCGACACCCGCCGACGAGTGGACGCCGGAGATGGTGGCGCTCCTGTGCGGCACTGCCACTGCGGCGATCGTGGTGCAGGGGGTGATCGCGGTCGCGTTCTCGCGGTCCGTCGGCGTCCGCCTGCGGCCGCGCTTCGGCGTCGCCGGGCTCGGCGGAGTGTCGCGGGACGCGGTCTGGGTGTTCCTCGGCGCCCTCGTCGCAGAGGTGTCGTACATCGTCGTCTCGAACGCGGCGACGGCGGCCGGCCAGGCCATGAACCGCGCCGGCGTCGACGGGCCGAGCCTCAACTCCTTCTCGAGCGCGCAGCTGCTGCTCCTGCTGCCGCACGGCATCCTGGTCGTCTCCGTCGCCACGGCGATGTTCACGCCGCTCAGCCGGGACCTGCACCGCGGCGATCGGGCGGCCGCGGCGGTGAACCTCCGACGGACCGAGGACGCGGTGCTCGCCGTCACTCTGCTCGCGACGCTCCTGTTCGTCGCGGCGGCGCCACTGCTCACGCAGCTCGTCTTCGGCACACCGGTGATCGGCGGAGTCCTGCAGCTGCTCGCCCTGAGCCTGGTCGGCTTCAGCCAGACCTACGTCCTCAACCGGGCGATGTTCGCGCTGGGTCGGGCCCGCGACTCGCTGGCGACCCAGGTCGTCTCGGCCGTCGGCGTCGCGGTGGGGGCGCTCGTCGGCGGGCTCCTCCTGCCTGCCGAACTCGTCGTGCCGGCGATCGCGGGCGGCACCGCCCTCGGGACCACGGCCGCGTGGGCCCTCGCCCACTGGCTGGTCCGGCGCCGGATCGGCGTCGTGCCGCAGCCGACCCGGGACCGCCGCGCCGCTCTCGTCGCGGCGCTGGTCGCAGCCTGCGCGTCGGTGCCGCTCGGCCTGCTGCTCGCCGTGCCCGCCGACCGCCTCGCGGCCGGCGCCGTGCTGCTGCCGGTCGGACTCGCGATCACCGCCCTGTTCGTGGTCGTGCACCGGGTCGTCGGCGGGCGCTGGCTCTGGTCGCTGGTGCTCGCGCCGCTCTGAGGGGCTGCGCGTGCGGTCCCGCAGCCCCGCCCTCAGTGCCCCGCGCCGAGGTTCCCGGCGAGGCGGCCGTGCATCCGGGTGGAGGCGTCGTTCATCCCCTCGATCACGGCGCGGGTGCCGTGGCGCTCGTACTTGGTGGTGACGGCGTCCAGCGCGGCGACGGTCGAGGCGTCCCAGATGTGGGAGCCGGAGAGGTCGATCACGACGTGCGCAGGGTCCTCCGCGTAGGAGAACTGCGTGGTGAGGTCGTTGCTGGAGGCGAAGAACAGCTCGCCGGTGACCGTGTAGTGGGCCGTCGATCCGTCGGCCGAGAGGGTGCGCTCGACGGTGGCGAAGTGCGCGACCCGGCGGGCGAAGACGACCATGGCGGCGAGGACGCCGACGACGACTCCGATCGCCAGGTTGTGGGTGAGGACGACCACGACGACCGTGGCGATCATGACGACCGTCTCGCCGATGGGCATCCGCTTCAGGGTCGACGGGCGGATGCTGTGCCAGTCGAACGTCGCCACCGAGACCATCACCATCACCGCGACCAGCGCGGCCATCGGGATGATCGCGACGAGGTCGCCGAGCGCGACGACGAGGATCAGGAGGAACACGCCGGCGAGGAAGGTCGAGATGCGGGTGCGGGCGCCGGACGCCTTCACGTTGATCATCGTCTGGCCGATCATCGCGCAGCCGCCCATGCCGCCGAACAGGCCGGAGAGCACGTTCGCGGCGCCCTGCCCGAGCGACTCGCGGGTCTTGCGGGAGGGGGTGTCGGTGATGTCGTCGACGAGCTTCGCGGTCATCAGCGACTCGAGGAGTCCGACGAGCGCCATCGCGACGGCGTACGGCGCGATGGTCGTGAAAGTCTCCCAGGTCAGCGGTACGTTCGGCAGGAACAGCTCGGGGAGGCTGCGGGGCAGCTCGCCCTGATCGCCCACGGTGGGGACGGCGACCGCCGTCACGACGACCGCCGCGGTGATGAGGACGATGGCGACGAGAGGCGCCGGAACGGCCTTCGTCAGGCGCGGCATCACGACCATGATCACGATGCCGACGGCGACCAGCGGGTAGACCAGCCAGGGCACGCCGATCAGGTTGGGGATCTGCGCCGAGAAGATCAGGATCGCCAGCGCGTTCACGAATCCGACCATCACGCTGCGGGGGATGAAGCGCATGAGCTTCGCCACTCCGAGCAGCCCGAGCACGATCTGGAACACGCCCGCGAGGATCACCGTCGCGATGAAGTAGTCCATCCCGTAGTCGCGGGCGACGGGGGCGATCACCAGGGCGACGGCGCCCGTGGCGGCGGTGATCATCGCGGGGCGTCCGCCGAGGAACGCGATCGACACGGCCATCACGAACGACGAGAAGAGGCCGACCCGCGGATCCACGCCCGCGATGATCGAGAACGAGATCGCCTCGGGGATGAGCGCGAGCGCGACCACGAGGCCGGCGAGGACCTCGCGGGTCAGGATGCGGGGGGTGCGCAGCGCCGTCATCACGGTGGGCTCGGCGTGCGGGCGGGCAGGGGTCTTCGAGGCGAGGGCCATCGCGGCGGCTCCAGGGAGTGGGAGGGGTGCTCGACGAGGAGCGCGGAGGGCTGCGGCATCGGGTCGGCGGAAGCGGGCGGGGATGCCAAGCTTGCAGAGGCGTGTCAGCAGCACGGGCAACCCTACCCTCACGTAAGGGTAGATCTGAAGGGGTGAGCAGGATCGGCACCATGCACATCGGCGAGCTCGCCGAGCGGACCGGCCTCTCGCTCCGGACCCTGCGCCACTACGACGAGATCGGCCTCGTGAAGGCGTCCGGCCGCACCGAGGGCGGCTTCCGCCTCTACACGTCCACCGACTACGACCGCCTGATCCTCATCCGCCGCATGAAGCCGCTCGGCTTCTCGCTGGAGGAGATGGCCGCGCTGCTCCGCGTGATCGACACCCTCGAGGCCGAGGGCGACGACGCGCCGGCCGAGGTCCGCGCGCAGCTCGACGCCTTCGTCGCGCAGGCCCGCGAGCGCCGCGAGGCGCTGAGCGCCCAGCTCGCGATGGCGGACGAGTTCGTCGATCTGCTCACCAGCCGCTGAGCCCGGCCGCCTGCGCGATCGATGCGTCGCGAACGGCTCCCACGCGGCTCTGATGACGACCGTTCGCGACGCATCGGATCCCGGGAGCGCGGGAGAGCCGCTCAGGTCGCGCTCGCGTCGGGCAGCTGCTCCGGGCAGTCGCCGCCCGGCTCGGTAGCGAGCTCGAAGTGCCAGATCTCGTTCGCGTAGATCTGGCAGAGCCCGTAGTCGGTGCCGTGCTGCGCGAGCCAGCTGTCCGCGTCCGTGTAGCCGATGTCGACCGCGCCGCCGGTGAGGTGGGCGGAGGAGGTGACGGATGCGACGCGGCCGCCGCGGCCTGACGGCGGCTCTCAGCCGCGCGGACCGCGGGCCAGCAGGGCGTGCAGCAGCGGCAGCGCCGACGCGATCATCAGCACCGTCCCGAAGCCGCTGTCGTCCGGGCGCACGACGGCGCCGGCGATCAGCAGTCCCGCGAACAGCACGGCCGAGATCACGCGGCGGACGGTGCCCTCGAGCCGGTTCAGCCGGCGCTCGATGGTGGGGACGGTGACCGCGAGCTCGCCGTCGTCGAGGGTCGTGACGAGCTCGTCGAGCCGGCGCGGCAGGCGCCAGATCAGGCCGAGCGTGTCGACGGCCTGCTTGCCGACGTCCTGCACGACGGAGCCACGCTCCTCGCGGATCAGCTGCTGCGCGTAGGGCTCGACCGAGTCCCACAGGTTGAAGGCCGGGTCGAGCGCGCTGCAGACGCCCGAGGTCAGCGACATCGCGCGGATGACGAGCAGGAAGTTCTCGGGGAGCTGGAACGGCAGCGCGCGCACCACGTCGCCGAACTGGACGGCGAAGTCGCGGAACTCGCGCGGATCCACCTCCCGCAGCTCGGCGAAGCCCATGCCGCCGAAGCGGGCGAAGAGCTGCGTGAGCGCCCGCTCCAGCTCGCGGGAGTCGGCCGAGGGGAGGAGGACGCCGACCGCGCGGGCCGCGTCGACGAGCCCCTTGCCGTCGCGGGAGGCGGCGGCGATCAGCATCCGGCGCAGGCCCGCACGGGTGCTCGGCGGCACCTCGCCCATCATCCCGAAGTCGATGAAGGTGAGGCGCCAGGGCAGCTCGCCCCCGGGGGTCGGCGTGACGAAGACGTTGCCGGGGTGCGGATCCGCGTGGAAGTAGCCGTTGGTGAAGAGCTGGTCGAACATCACGGCCGCGAAGACCGGAGCGACCTCCCGCGGGTCGATCCCGGCGGCCAGCAGCGCGGCGTGGTCGGTGATCTTGATCGCGGTGACGTCCTCGAGCGTGAGGACCTTGCGGGTCGAGCGCTCCCAGACCACGTCCGGGACGGCCACCCGGGCGTCGCCCGCGAAGTCGGCGGCGAAGCGGACGGAGTTGGCCGCCTCCTGCAGGTAGTCGATCTCCTCGAGGCTGGTGACCGCGAACTCCTCGACGAGCGCCGGGGCGTCGACGCGGTCCGAGACCAGGCGCACGTGGCTGAGCCAGCCGCCGACGCGGCGCAGAGCCGCGAGGTCGACCTCGACGATCTGGTCAATCCCCGGCCGCTGCACCTTCATGATGGCCGCGGAGTAGCCGGTGTCCTCGGCGTCGGCGGGGGAGAGCCGGGCGCGGTGGGCCTGCCCGAGAGAGGCGGCGGCGACGGGCGACTCGTCGACTCCGGCGTACGCGCGCTCGAGCGGCAGCCCGAGCTCGGACTCGGCCAGCGCCCGGATCCGCGGGAACGGGACGGGCGGGACCTCGTCCTGCAGCCCCTCCAGCTCGCGGGTGATCTCGGGCGGCAGCACGTCCAGGCGCGACGACATGAACTGGCCGACCTTGATCATCAGGCCGCCGAGGTCGACCGCGAGCACGTGGAAGCTGCGGGCGAAGCGGCGCATCCGGCCGGGCCGGGTGCGGAGCGCGACGCGCGTGAGCCCCACCCGCGGCAGGAGCAGGTCGAAGAACCAGGTGACCGCGAGATGCCACGCGGCGAAGCGGAGGATCCGGCGGTAGCGCCGCCGGTCCTCCCGCTCTCGGTGGCCCGGGGCGGCAGGACCCGGGCTGACCGAGGCCACCCGGGTCAGTCCTGCGCGAGGATCGCGTACAGGCGGCGGCGCACGTCCTCGAGTTCGGCGACGGCCTTGCGGATCTGCTCAGGGGTGCCCGAGCGTCCGACCTGGGCCGCGGCCTGGGCGAGCTCGAGGCCCGCCTTGGGCAGGGCGCCGAAGTCGACGTGGTCGGAGTCGTTCCACGGGGTCGAGGTGCCGTGCTCGGCGACCGTCGCGCGGCCGGCGTCGGTCAGCGTGTAGGTCTTGCGGCCGTTCTGCTCGTCGGCCGTGATGAGGCCCTCGTCCGCGAGGAGCTGGAGGGTCGGGTAGACCGAGCCGGGGCTCGGCTTCCAGTCGCCTCCGCTGCGCTCCTCGATCTCGCGGATGATCTGGTAGCCGTGCATGGGCTGCTCGGCGAGGAGCGCGAGCACCGCGGTGCGCACGTCCCCGCGGCCGACCCGGGAGCCGACGCGCTTCTCCATGCGGGAGCGGGCCTGCTCCATCGCGCGCCAGATGCTCTCGATGGGCGTGCCGGTGCCGAACGCGCCGGTCGATGACGATCCGTTCATGATGACCTCCTGTTTCTCCGAACGATACTCAGCGATATGGGTGGCGACTGTGAACGACTGCCGCGTCGGCTCAGAGCTTCGCGAGCTTCGCCCGGGCGACGAGGAACAGCCCGTACATGACCAGTCCCGCGCTGACGAGGGTCAGGGCGATCGTGCCGTACGGAGGGACGTCGAGGAAGTGGATGGCCCCGTCGAGCCCGGTCGCCTGGCGAGCGTCGCCGGTCAGCGCCGCGACCACGAAGATCCCGCCGGCCAGGCCCAGAGCGAGCCCCTTCGTGATGTAGCCGGTCGCGCCGAGGATCAGCACTGCCGTCCCCGTCGGGCCCTCGGGGATGCGGACGAGCTTGCGGAAGCCGCGCCGGATCCCGATCGCGACGAAGCCGATCCCGCTGCCCAGCACGATCCCGCCGACGATCACGAGGATCACGACGCCGACCGTGCTCGTCAGCAGCTCGGTGTTGATGCGGCGGATCGTGGCCGAGGAGCTCGTCGAGCCGCCGAGCGCGAAGACGAGCGTGGTGCCCGCGAGCGTGAGCGAGGCGAAGCCCTTGCCCGACTCGACGATCCGGCGGCCCAGGCGGGCGGCGAGGCCGGGTGCGGAGGAGCGCCCGCCGAGGGAGAGCTGCCAGAGGCCGAGCGCGACGAGCCCGACCAGCGCGGCCCAGACCACCACGAGCCCGACGGGGGAGTCGGCCATGCGCCCGATCGCTCCTGACGCGTCCGCCTCCCGCGAGGTCTCGTCGCTGACCGCGACGCGCAGGGCGAGGCCGCCGATCAGGAGGTGGATCAGTCCGTTGACGGCGAAGCCCGTGCGGGCGAGGCGCCGGAAGCGCCGGGTCCGGACTCCGGCGCGCGGCGACGGCACGCTCGCAGTGGACATCGCGCAACCCTCTCATCCCCGGCGGCCCCGGCGCCTCCTGACCCGCCGACGCGCGCGTGGCAACCCTCTCCCCGGCCCGGTGCCCGAGTCGTGGGATGGAGGTGCGGCGCGGTTCGCACCGCAGCAGGACGAGAGAAGGAACCCCATGCGTGCACGCCGACGTCGCGCGGGCGGTCGCCGAGGGCCGAGGCGGGGCGGACCTCCCGGACCGGTCCCGGGCAGGGGAGGGCGGCGACGATGACCGGAGCGACGCTCCTCGTCCGCCGCCCGTCGAGCCCGGCCTCGCGGGTGCTGGTGCTCCACGCGACCGCGGTCGAGCTGGAGCTGCTGGTGGCCGCGCTGCTCGGGCTCGCCGAGGAGACGCCGTGCCTGGACGTGCGGGTGGCGGCGAGGTCGCGGGCGGCGCTCCTGCTGGCGACCGTCGATCCGGAGGCGGTGCTGCCGCTGGCCGAGGCGCGGCGGGTCCGCGTCGGGCTCCGCCGCGAGCGCGAGGAGCTGGAGCGCGGCGGGGTCGGGTGCCGGCACGTCGTCGAGGCGCGGGCAGGCCGTCGGTAGCTCCGGAGCGGGTCCGATCGGCCGCCGGCCTCGCGACGAAGTCCTGACGGAGGTCGTCCACCGCCGATGTGCGCCGCGCCGTCCCGCCCCCGTCAGCAGCAGCCGCAGGCCTCGGAGTCCTCGCTCGTCAGCGCGGAGATCGGCGTCGTGCAGGACTCGCCGCGCCAGGCCTCCAGGCCCTCGCGGACGGCGACCGCGGCGATCACGAGGCCGGCGACGGGGTCGGCCCACGTCCATCCGAGCGTGCTGTTCAGCAGCAGGCCCACCAGGACGGCGGCGGAGAGGTACGAGCAGAGGAGCGTCTGCTTCGAGTCGGCGACGGCCGAGGCCGAGCCGAGCTCGCGGCCGGTCCGGCGCTCGAGCAGGGAGAACGCGGGCATCACCAGCAGGCTGACGGCGGCCAGCACGATGCCGACGGGGGAGTGCTGGGCCTCCGAGAATCCGAGCAGCGCCCGGAGCGAGTCGACGGCGACGAACGCGGCCAGGCCGAGGAACGAGACGGCGATCACCCGCAGCGCGGTGCGCTCGCGCGCCTCCGGATCGCGGCCCGAGAACTGCCAGGCGACGGCCGCGGCGGAGAGCACCTCCACCACGGAGTCGAGGCCGAAGGCGACGAGTGCGGTGGACGACGCGACCGTCCCGGCGGCGAGTGCCACGATCGCCTCCACCACGTTGTAGGCGATGGTCGCGCCGACGATCCAGCGGATCCGCCTCTGCAGCACGCGGCGGCGGGCGGGGAGGAGCGGAGCGCGCAGGGCGGTCATGCGCAGCGGCAGTCGTCGCCGGAGCAGCAGTCCGGATCGACGACCAGGGCCAGGCGGAGCAGGTGGTCGAGCGCCCCGGCGATCCGGGTCTCGGCCAGCCGGTACCAGGTGTACCGGCCGTCCTTCACGGCCTCCACCAGCCCGCATCCGCGGAGGCACGCGAGCTGGTTCGACATCACCTGCCGCGACACCCCGAGCGCGTCCGCGAGGTCGGAGGGGACGGCCGGAGCCTCGCGCAGCGCGAGCAGGATCCGGGACCGGGTCTCGTCCGCCAGGGCGGATCCGAGGCGCGCGAGAGCAGCGGAGTGGGTGAGGGTCGCGGAGGCGGGCACGGGAGCGACGGTACACGCGATGCTGTATCGAGCGCGAGGGCGGTGGTCTCTCCTCGAACGGGTGAGCTCCCCTCCCGCTCCCCCCGTCGGGTGGGCGGACGGGCCGCACTGCCGCGGATCCCCGGGGCCGGCCTCCACGGCGCGCCGCGTACGGCCCGCGCGCCGTGCCAGGATCCCCTTGATCACGGCGCCCGTCCGCCGCTCCGCCGCTCGGTCTCCTGGAAGGGCCACGGACCCGCCTTGCTCGATGCCACGACCCTCCGCGTCGCCTTCGGGGTCACCGCCCTCACCCTCTTCCTGCTGTTCGCGCTGGTCACCTACCGGTCGACGCGCTCGTCCTTCAGCTTCTGGTGGTGCACGGCGCTCGCGCTGTTCATGGGCGGCTCGCTCGCCTACCTCCGCGACGGCACGGCCGACCAGGTGTGGGCGAATCCGCTCGGCAACGGGCTCATCGTGGCCGGCGCCGCCGCGGTCTGGGCGGCGAGCCGCTCCCTCCGCGGCCGGCCGACGCCGTGGTGGCTGGTGGTCGCTCCGACCGTGGTGGTGACGGGCGTGTCCAGCCTCGACTCGCCCGCCGTCAACGACTGGTCGGGAGGGCCGCTCTACCTCGCCTCGATGGCGCTCCTCATCGGCCTGTCGACCCGCGAGATCGCGCTGCTCGGCGCCGGGCGCTCGCGCACGCGCTGGCCGCTGCTGCTGAGCTCCGGCGCCCTCTCCCTCTACTACGCGCTCCGGTCCGCCGTGTTCCTGGCCGCGGGGCTGCGCAGCGAGCTGTCCGCGACCTGGTTCGGGACCCCGACCACCACGCTGATCACGCTGGTGCTGCTGGTCGTGGTGTCGTTCAGCATGGCGTCGCTCAGCGGCGAGCAGGTCGCGCAGATGCTCACCGCCGGCGCCGCCCGCTCGCGGCAGGAGCTCGCCGACGGCGAGAGGGTGCAGCGGCGGCTCGAGCCCCGCTCGGTCCCGGACCTCCCGGGCTACGACGTCGCCGGCGCCTGCGTGCCCAGCGGGACGGTGAGCGGCGACTTCTTCGACTGGCGCTGCACGCCCGACGGGCTCGCCGTCACCGTCGCCGACGTGATGGGCAAGGGGGTCGGCGCCGCGATGATCGCCGCCACGGTCCGCGCCGCCCTGCGCGTCACTCCTCCCGCCCTCGGCCCCGCGGCGACGATGGCGCTCATCGACCGGGTCGTCGAGCCGGATCTGTCGGCGAACGACGCGTTCGTCACGCTCCTCCACCTGCGGCTCAGCGCCTCGACCGACGACATCGCGCTCGTCGACGCCGGGCACGGACTCGGGATCGTCTGCCGCGCCGACGGCTCGCGCGAGCGCATCCCCTCCGCCCACCTGCCGCTCGGCCTCCTCGGCACGCAGGAGTGGGAGCCGACCGGCCTCCGACTCCACCCCGGCGACCTGCTGCTGATCTGCAGCGACGGCGTGCTGGACCTCTTCGACGGCTCCCTCGCCGCCCTCGACCGGGTGGCCGACGCGGCCGTCGCCGCCCCCGCGACCGCCGCCGCCGCGGTCGCCGGCGTCACCCGCCTGGCGGCCGAGGGGCTGCTGGCGGACGACGTGACCGTGGTGGCGATCCGGCGGACCTCGGGGAGCTGACCCGGCCTCAGCCCCGCCCCGCCTGCAGCCGGAGCCCGGCCAGCAGCAGGTCGAGGCCGGAGCGGAACACGTCGAGGTCGTCGTGCGTCGCCATGACGTCGGCCGCGTGGTGGCCGAAGGGGAACTCCTCCGGATCGAGGGCGCGCCAGCGGTCGGCCAGGTGCTCGAGGAACTCGCCTCTCTCCATCCCGCTCTCGAGGAACTCGCGGGGCGGCGGCTGCGCCAGGTCGGCCGCGACTCCGACGACGTAGCTGACGATGGACGACACGGCGTGGAACCGCTGCCGGGGCGTCAGGTCGAGAGCCATGAGCTGCTGCCCGAGGCGCTCGTACATCGCCATCGAGTTGGGCTGCACCCCGGTCGTGCGGAGCATGTAGATGCCGAACCAGGGTCGGCGGACGCACTCGTCGAAGAGGGCCAGTGCGACGGCGCGGACGTTGTCGATCGGGTCCGGCCCGTGGGTGAGCGGCTCGCTGTCTGCGAGGACCCGACCCATGACCTCGTCGGTCGCCCGCTCCAGCAGCTCGTCGCGGCTGCCGACGTACCAGTAGATGCTCGCCACACCGCCGCCGAGTCGGGCCGCGAGCGCGCGGAACGTGAGGGCCGACTCCCCGGACTCGTCGAGGATCGCGATCGCCTCGGCCAGCACGGTGTCGAGCGAGTGCGACGCTCGGCGGCGGCCCCGGGCGGGGGAGGGCGCGGCAGCGGTCTCCGTCGGGCGATCTGCAGGCATGGCTTGCATCTTACCGAACGGCGTTCCATACTATCGAACGCCGTACGAGAGTCGAACGGCGTTCGATAGGAAGGCGCCTCGATGTCCGCTCCGACGACCACCTCCGCCGAGTCCCGCGCTCACACCTCCCTCCGCTCCGCGGCACTCCCGCTCGCCGCTCTCTGCCTCGCGTTCTTCGTCGAGATGGTCGACAACACGCTGCTCTCGATCGCCCTCCCGACGATCGGACGCTCACTCGACGGGTCGACCGCCGGACTGCAGTGGGTGACCGGTGCCTACTCCCTGACCTTCGGCGGGCTGCTGCTGACAGCCGGGTCCGCCGCCGACCGGTTCGGCCGCCGCCGCGTGCTCCTCACCGGCCTCGCCGCGTTCGGGCTGATCAGCCTCGCCGTCGTCCTCGTCACCGACATCGGCCAGCTGATCGCCCTCCGCGCGGCGCTCGGCTGCGCCGCGGCCGCCATGGCGCCCGTCACGATGTCGCTGGTGTTCCGGCTCTTCGACGACGAGAGGCTCCGCATGCGGTCGATCACGATCGTGATGATCGTCGGGATGTCCGGCATGGTCCTCGGCCCCCTCCTCGGCGGCTCGATCCTCAGCACCGTCAGCTGGCAGTGGCTGCTCGTCGTCAACGCCCCGATCGCGCTGCTGGTCTGGATCGGCGTGCGCCTCGGAGTTCCCGCGGACCAGCGCGCCGACCTCACCTCCGGTCGGCTCGACCTGCCGGGGACCGCCCTCACCGTCGCCGCGGTGGGGCTCGGCTGCTACACACTCACCAGCGGAGTCGAGAACGGCTGGCTGTCGCTCCTCACGATCGCCTGCGCCGCGGGCACCGTCGCCGCCGTCGCGGGATTCGTCGTCCGCGAGCGCCGCGCCGTCTCGCCCATGATCGACCTCGCGATCTTCCGCGCCGGCCCCGCGCGGGGAGCGGCGCTCACGCAGCTCGGCGCCTCGGTCGCCTTCGCGAGCGTCCTGTTCGGCCTGATCCTGCACTTCCAGTACGCCTATGGCTGGAGCCCGGTGCGCGCCGGCCTCGCGAACCTGCCCGTCATCGTCACGATGCTCGCCGCCACTCCGGTCACCGAGCGCCTCGCCGCGAAGCTGGGGCACCGCGCGGCCTGCCTGATCGGCACCGGGCTCCTGGTCGGCGCGTTGCTCGGGATGTCCTGGGCGGTGGACCGGGGCTACCTCGCGATCGCCGTGATGATGGTCGTGATGACGGTGGGCCTGCGGACGATCATGACCATCTGCGCCGTCGCCCTCGTCGAGGCGATGCCCGCGAACCGCACCTCGATCGGTGCGGCGCTCAACGACACGGCCCAGGAGATCGGCACCAGCATCGGCACGGCCGTCGTCGGCACGCTGATCGCCGCACTGGTGGCGACCACCCTCCCGGCGGGCGCGTGGAGCGCAGACCTCGTCCGGAGCTTCTTCGCGGGTGAGCGGGTCGCTTTCCTGGTCGTGGCGGTCCTCGTCGGCGTGATCGCGACGATCGGCTCGCTGTCCCTCAGCGACTCCCGCTCCACCGAGGAGCCGGCGGCGGCCTAGTCCGTCGGGTCGCGCCGGGCGTCCTCGAGGTCGGCGATGTCCGTGTACTCGAGGAAGTCCAGCGGCGGGATGTCCGTCATCTCCTCGCTCCAGGAGGGGCGGGCCGGCTGCATGCGGCGCGTCTCGAGCTCGATGTGGGCGATGACTTCCGCGTCGTCCGGCTCCTCCACCTCGCTGCTGTCGATCGGCACCGACCAGAGCTGGCTCGCCGGCCCGATCAGCAGGTGGGCGTAGGCGCGTCCGCCGCCCTCGGTCAGGACCGGCACCGAGACGACATCCGACTTGCTGACGTCCGCGAGGGCCCGGGCGTACCGGAGGACCGCCTTGCAGGTCAGGTCGCCGACGAGCAGGTGGCCGCTGGAGTAGTGCAGTTTCCGCATGCATCCAGCCTCCGCGCGCCGCCCGCGGGGCCTCAAGAGGGTTGCCCTGGGAAGGCGGTGCCCCTAATGGGCCGGGAGGTCCCGCCCGATCGGGGTCATCGCTCCGGGTGTCCGGCGCTCTCGCGGAGCTCGCGGCCGTCGGCGACGTCCTCGGCGTGCTTCTCGGCTTTCTTGTCGCTCTGCCGGGTGTCGCGGGGCGGGAGCTGGATGTGCTCCTCGGCTTCGATGCCGGCCTGCAGCTGGCGGCCGCGCTCGAGCTCGGCGTCGAACTCGGCCCCGAAGAGCAGGGCGAGGTTCGTGATCCAGAGCCAGAGGAGGAAGACGATCACGCCGCCGAGGGCGCCGTAGGTCTTGTTGTAGTTGCTGAAGTTGGCGACGTAGAACGCGAAGCCGGCCGAGGCCAGCGCCCAGACGACGAGGGCGAGGATCGAGCCCATGCTGGTCCAGCGGAACTTCGGCTGCCGCACGTTGGGGGACCAGTGGTAGAGGACCGCGACGATGACGACCATGATCGCGATCAGCACCGGCCACTTGGCGATGCTCCACACGGTCAGGGCGACCTCGCCGAGGCCGATCGCGTCGCCGATGGTCTGCGCGATCGAACCGCTGAGCACGAGGATCAGTCCGGCGATGACGAGCAGGAGGACCGTCACGAGGGTGACGGCGAGCATCGTGGGGCGCAGCTTCCAGATCGGGCGGCCCTCGTCGATCTCGTAGACGCGGTTCATGCCGCGCCCGAAGGCGCCGACGTAGCCGGAGGCGGACCAGAGGGCGCCGAGGACACCGGTGACGAACGCCAGGCCGGCGGCGGGGCTGGAGGTGAGCTCCTGGATCGGGCCGCGGACCGTGTCGAGGACGTCGGCCGAGACGAACCCGCCGGCGATCTCGAGCACGGTGTCGGTCGTCGTCTCGGCCTGGCCGAAGAGGCCGAGGATCGAGACGATCGCGAGCAGCCCGGGGAACAGCGCGAGGACGGCGTAGTAGGTGAGGCCGGCCGCGATGTCGGTGCACTGGTCGGCGCCGAACTCGCGGAGCGTCTTCTTGAGGACGTAGCCCCAGGAGCGCTTGGTGACCTCGGTCGGTCCGTCGGGCTTGCGGGAGTCGTCGGGGTCGGGCGCGGTGCGGTCGCGCTCGGTGCTGGTCTGGGCCACGGTCGTCCTCCATCTCGAGCGTCTGCGGATCGTCGGGGACGGAAGGACCGCCTGCGATCGCTCCGAGCCCCGACGACGCCGTGCTCGCCACCGACCGTAGGAGCGCCGGACGCTCAGGGCAGGACGGTTGACAGCCGCCCGTCGAGTCCGGTGGGGGAGGTGTCCCGCGGTGGCGCCCGCGCTCATAGCTGCGCGAGCAGCCTCTCGCACGCCTGCTCGCAGCGGCGGCAGGCCTCGGCGCAGATCCGGCAGTGCTCGTGCATTTCGGCGTGCTGCTCGCAGTCGTCGGCGCAGGCGCGGCAGGCCAGGAGGCAGGCCTCGACGAGGGCGCGGACGGCCGCGGATCCGACGACGCCGCGGCGCGAGAGCACGGCGCCGGTCGCGGCGCACACGTCGGCGCAGGCGAGGTCGGTGCGGATGCAGTGGACCAGCTCGGCGACCGACTCCTCGCCGAGGCACGCGTCGGCGCAGGCGGTGCAGGTGAGCGCGCAGGCGCCGCACGCGTCGATGCACTCGGCCAGGACCTCCGGATCGACGCCGCGCAGCTCCTCGGGGTGGCTCCGGATCATGTCGCTCGTGCTGCTCATGGCGCGTCCTCTCGTCGTGACCCCGGCGGGTCGATCGGTCCGGGCGACGCTACGGGCCCGCCCGCCGCCGGGCGAGGGCCTGGCCAGGCACCGCGGCCGGTGATAGCCGGGCCGTCAGCCCCTCACGACGAAGGCGTCGTGGATCAGGTTGCCCCCGGTCGCCGCCGGATTCCGTGTGCTGCCGCGGGTGATCGTGACGGTGTGGGTGCCGGCGGGCAGGGTCCCGCTGGTCCAGACGGTCTGGGCGGAGCGGGTGGTGGCGCTGTAGCGGTCGACCGAGGCCACGAGGACGCCGTCGAGGCGGACCTCGTCGATCCCGGACGTGCTGGACCGGCGGCTCACCCACGAGACTCCGGTGCCGGTGAAGCGGAGGGTGGCGGAGGCGCCCCCTGTCGACGAGAAGGAGACGCCGCCGCCGCTGTCCGCGGAGGAGGAGGTCGTGGACCAGGTGCCCGTGACGGCAACGGCCGGCGAGCCGTTCTGGTGGGTGCCGGCCCCGACGGCGGCGAGCGGAGTCGCGGTGGCGGTCGGCGTCGAGGTCGGCGCGGCGGTGGCGGTCGGCGTGGGCGTGGCCGTCGGCACCGGAGTGGCGGCCCTCTTCGCGAGCACGATGGACGCCGTCGCTCCCTTCAGCCCGCTCGGCCGGAACGTGATCGTCGTCGCGGTGCTCGTCCTGCTCGTCACGCTCAGGGCGGCGCTCGAGGACACCGTGCCCGCGGTCGGCCGCGCGAGCGTCACGGTGAGCGCGCTCGTCGAGACCTGCGTCGGGTCGACGGTCGAGACGGTCACCGTGTCCGCGTCCTCCCGGATCGAGACCAGTCCGGCGCCGGTGATGCTCGCGACCCGGGTGCCTCCGACGAGGACGGGGCTCGTGGTCCCGGCCTTCCACGACACGGCGCTCACGGTGCCGGTCGAGCGGTCGCGGGCGGCGCTCAGCTGGGGGGTGTTGCTGAGCACGGTCACGTCCGGGTCCGCTGCGTACGCGGCGGTCGCCGCCTCGGAGGCGCCGGGGAGGACCGTGTACGCGTAGGAGGCGCCGGTCGGGTTCGTGCCGTGGCTCGTCGTGAGGGAGTAGTAGTGGCCGGTCACCGGCGCCGTCGGACCGGCGGCGCTCACGGCGCTCCAGGCTCCGGTGCGGGTCCGCCCCTGCGCGGTCAGGGCGATCGGCGTCGGGAAGACGTAGCCCACCGACTCCGCGGAGCCGGTGATCGAGGCCCAGCGGGCGGTGCTCGTGGCGGTCGCCTCCGCACCGCGGAGGACGCCGTCGACGCGGAGCCTCGCGTCGGGAGCGACGTCGCGGCGGTCGTCGATCACCGTCTCCGCGCGCCGGCGCACCCCGTCCCAGCCGGTCCCGGACATGTCGGTCGCCGTGATCCCGGAGCCGAGCGCGAGGATCTCGTCGTCGAAGGTGAACCAGGCCTTCTTCGCGACCAGGCTCACCGACGCCGCGTCGAAGTCGAGCGCCGCGATCCCCGTCCGCCGCGACGGGTTCTCGAGGCTCCCGGTGAAGGTCGTCGTCGGGCGGGACGACGCGCCCTCGCCCGCGCTCCGGACGATCGTGTCCTCGGTGGTGCCGGGCATCCGGTACGGGTTCGCCGTGGCCCAGTAGCCGTCGTCGTACTGGCGCCCGCTGCCCAGGTGGAGCGAGGTCGCGCCGTCGCCGGTGTACCAGCCGCTGCGGTTCTCGCCGTTGAGCGACTCGTAGCGGGCGATCCGTGTGCTCGACAGGCCGACGGCGAAGCCCGAGGTCGCCGTGGTCCGCGTGAAGCGGTCCATGCCGGCGAAGGCCCGGACGCCCGAGCCGATCGGGGTCGCGGTCAGGCCCGTGTCGGCGAGGACGAGCCGCGCGCGCACGACGTCGCTGACGGATCCGGCCGTCTCGATGCTCACGGGGCTGCCGGCGTTGCAGGCCAGCCAGCTCTTCGCCAGCGCGTTCGTCCGTGTCCTGGCCGAGGGAGGGGCGCTGTCGGCGAGGCGCAGCACCGCCGCCTGCAGCTGGACTCCGACGTCGCCGTCCTCCGACTCCGCCCGCGCGGTCTCGCGGCCGCGGACCGTCGACATCACGGCGCCGCACCAGGTGACGGGGGCGAAGGAGGAGGCGAGCCGGTCGTACACGCCGAGCCCCTCCGGGCTCGTGATCTCCCAGCGGGAGCCGTCGAGCAGCGCGTACAGGTCGTCGAGGGTGTCGAGCATCGAGAGCCCGTACCCGCCGCTGTAGGCGAAGACGCTGTGCTGCACGAAGGAGCCGTCGGCGTGGAAGCCGTCGCCGGACGCCACCGTCCGCAGCGCCGGGTCGATGCCGGCGGCCGCCTCCGCGATCTTCGCCGGCTGCTTCAGAAGCACTGCCCGCCCGGCGATGACCGCCGCCGTCCAGACGCGGTTGGCGCCGGTCCGGGTGACGGTGTCGGCGAAGCGCGTCGAGGCCGACAGGTAGGCCTGCACCTGCGCCGCCGAGAGGTCGGGGTAGAGGAGGGCGGTGATGCTGTTCAGCTCGAGCGGGATGCCGATCTGCTGCTCCCACCAGCGGGAGGTGCCGGTGGTGGAGCGGTTGTAGCGGTTCGCCGAGAGCCAGTCGGCGGTCGTGACGACGTCGCGGAGGAGCGCCGGGTCGCCGCTGAGGGCGGTGCCGGGGGTCTTCAGCGCGGTCGCGAGGACGGTGACCCGCTTGTAGGCGGTCCACACCTCCACCGCCGAGGTGCCCGTGACCAGATCGGGCCAGGGCTCGCCGCCGTCGGTCTCGAGCGTCGACCAGTAGCCCTCGGCCTCGGCGACGAGGCGGCCCTTCGCCGCGGCGAGGCCGCCGACGCTCCCGCTTCCCGGGATCGTGCCCGTCAGATCGGCGACGAGGGCGAGGCGCATCGCGTCGTACTCGTCGCCCGCCGAGTCGACGGCGGACGCTGTCGGCGCGGTGGCGAGCGGGAGGATCAGGACGGTCACGAGCAGGAGCGCCGCAGCGAGCGGGCTCCCGCGCCGGGGCGCGTCGGATCGAGAGGGTCGGTTCGTCTCCGCGCGCGATCGGCGGAGGGGACGCGGCTGGGTGGGCACGGGCGCTCCTGAGGCGACGCCCACGAGCCTGCGGGCTTCGGGTGCTCGCGGGTCGCCGGGGGAGCGTCGGGTGAAGAGTAGGGGTCCGCTCCGTCCGGCCGCAAGAGGCGGAGGCGAGGACGGCCGGGATCGGCCACCGCCGACGCTCCCGACCGCGCGATCTGCGACAGCCGTACCCCGTGAGGGGTACAGAGGCGCCGAAGGTCCCCCACCCGTCAAGCGGGGCGATACGGTCGGAGGTGCGTGTGCGCTCCGGGGAGTCCCGGCGCGGCGCGCAGGGGGAAGGGGGCACGGATGATCGAGGCCGAGCAGGATCCGCGGCTGGTGGCGCTCGAGGCGCTCGAGATGATGGGGTCGGCTCCGGAGGAGCGCTTCGACCGGATCACGCGGATGGCCGAGGAGCTCTTCCGCGTGCCCGTGGCCGAGATCCACTTCCTCGACGACACCACGCTGTTCACGAAGTCCCCGCAGCGTCCGGACGCCGTGCTCGCGTACCCGCGCGCCGGCACCTTCTGCGACGCGACGCTCGAGAAGCGCACCACCTTCGTCGTGCCGGACCTCGGTGCCGACGAGGCGTGGGCCGGGCACGAGCACGTCGCGGGGTACCCGCACGTCCGCTTCTACGCCGGGCGGCCGCTGTCGGTCGAGGGCGACCTGCAGCTGGGCACCCTCTGCCTCATCGACTTCGTGCCCCGGAGCCTCACCCCGGACGAGCGGCAGCTGCTCGAGGAGTTCGGCGAGTGGGTCGAGCGGGAGCTGCGCGACACGGCGGAGCGCGACCGCGCCGCCGACATGCAGACGCAGATGGCTCCCTCCTCCCTCCACCACCCCGCCGGCTACGAGCTCTCGGGGCTCTCGCTGCCGCGGTGGACGATCACCGGCGACTTCTACAGCTGGCGCGGCGACGACGAGACGGTCGACCTGACCCTCGTGGACGTGATGGGCAAGGGGACGGCGGCGGCGATCGTGGCCGCGTCGATCCGCTCCGCGTTCCGGGCGCGCCTGGGCGGCGACCCCGACGCGGTCGTCAGCGCGGTGAGCGCCCAGCTGCACGACGACTTCACGGCCACCGAGACCTTCGCGACCCTCTTCCACGGGCGCCTCGACACCGCGTCCGGCCGGATCGACTTCGTCGACGCGGGCCACGGGCTCACCGTCCTCCTCCGCGCCGACGGCTCGTTCCAGCGGCTCGCGGCACTGGGCCTCCCGCTGGGCATCGCGGAGGACGGCGGCTGGATCACCCAGACCGTGGAGCTCGCGGTCGGCGACTCGCTCCTGGCCTTCACCGACGGCGTCCTCGACCTCTACGACGGGACGCTGCAGTCCCTGGCGCGCGCGGTCGACCTCGCCCGCGACTCCGCCGACACCGCCGCGTTCCTGCAGGCGCTGAGGGCGCTCGCCGCCTCCGGCTCCGCGTCCGACGACATCACCGCCCTCGTGCTGACCCGCACGGGCGCCGACCGCTCCGCCGAGAAGGACCCCGCATGACGTTCACGACCGAGACGACCGCCCCCGACATCGCCGTGCTGCGGGGGGAGGGGCGGCTCAACGCGGCCTCGGCTCCGGAGCTGCGCTCGGCCGTCCGCCGGGCGATCGACGAGGGCAGCCCCCGCATCGTCGTCGAGCTCAGCGCGGTGACGTTCATGGACTCCTCCGGCCTCGGCGCCCTGGTCGGCGCTCTCAAGACCGCGCGGCAGGCGGGCGGTGACCTGCGGATCGCGGCGCCCAGCGAGCAGGTCGTGATGGTGCTGCAGCTGTCCAATCTGGACCGGGTGCTCACCCTCTTCGACACGGCCGGCGACGCGTACCGTGACTAAGCGCAGCGTCGGGTTCCGCACGCCCCCGGACGACAGCGAGGTCGTCCACGAGATGCTCGCCGAGCTCTGGGGCGAGCGCCCGGACCTGCCGACCCGCGACCGCATGGCCGTCGAGACGGCGCTGGTCGAGCTGGTCGACAACGTCATCCAGCACGCGACGTCGACGACGACGATCGTCTGCCGCCTCGTCGTGCGCGTCGAGGGAGACGCGATCCACGCGGAGCTGGTCGACACGGCCGATCCGCCGGACATCGGCACGGGGCCGCGGGAGATGCCGGACGTCTTCGCCGAGTCGGGCCGCGGGCTCGCCCTCATCCAGGCGCTGACGACCACGTTCGAGCACGAGCGCTCCGAGGGGCGCAACGTCTGGACCCTGACCCGGGCGCTGGACTCCTAGCGACTGGCGCGGATCAGCGGATCGTGTGCGCGGTGATGACCGCGGCGGCACGCGCCAGGTCGTCCGCCATGCCGTTCAGCCCGGGGGAGGCCTTCAGCACCTCCGCGCTGACCTCGTCGTAGCGCTCGTCCACCTGCGCGAGCAGCTGCTCCCCGGAGTCGGTGAGGCGCAGGAGGACGCTGCGGCGGTCCTGCGGGTTGGCGAGCCTGTCGACGTGGCCGGCGGTCGCCAGCCGGTCGAGGAGCGCGGTCACGGCGCCCGTCGAGAGGGAGAGCTCGAGACCCAGCCACTTCGGCGTGAGGTCGGGCGACTCGCCGAGCACCTCGAGCGCGGTGAGCTCCGAGATGCCCACGCCCACGCCCGCGGCGATGCTCGCGCGGAGGTGCCGCTGCGCGTTCTCGAGCAGGCGGA